>JBBQUE010000408.1:0-4230 GCA_038212805.1 Bryobacterales bacterium
GCATTGTCGCCAGGCATATTCCAGAGGATAAAACCGACGATCCCCAGGATTACCGCTCCCAGCAGAATATAGTAAAGTTCTGACCGCTTTTCCATTTGTCACTGACTCCTATCGATTTTGTCTTGGTCCGAAGATCGACCATGCTTTCGCAGCCAGATAAATGGCTTGGCTGCCACCCATCACGACTACGACATTCGTGGGTATGCTCGGCAGATGCGTCGGATCGTGTATCGTCTGTAACAGGTATTGAAGGGCCGTGAAGATCGTTGCCAGCAGCAACTGAACGCGGCCTGCGCTTGTCGTTCCGTCCTGCGCCGTCAGTAAACCCTGCAAGCGCACGCCTGAAGTCATCAGCTTCCACACAAGCACCACGCCAAACCCGCTGATCAGGCAGATTAGCCCCAAGCGCCCGAATGTGATGACAGAGGACACGGGATCTGTTGGATTATGTCGAAAGCCCCACCACATGTCAAGAGCTTTTATGCTGCGCGCGAAGGATGCTATAGTGCGACGGAAGGAATTTATGCGTCACCTCATCGTTACACTCACGCTTGCCGCGGTTACCGCGCTTCCCGCGCTTTCACAGCCCAAATGGAACTCCGACGTCGATTTCGGAATGATGACATGGGTGGAAGTGAAGAAAGCCATTGAGAACGGCAAGACCACCGCCTTGGTCTATAACGGGGGCACGGAGCAGCGCGGACCCCAAAACGTGAACGGCGGCCACACCCTGATGGGCCAAGCCACCGTGGTTGCCATCGCCCGCAAGCTGGGCAACGCGATCGCCGCGCCCGTCATGCCGTTCTCGGTCAACAATGCCAGCGCCGAGCTCCCGGGAACCATCGGGCTCACCGGGCCGCTCTTCGCCGCCTTGAATGAGCAGGTAGCGGAACAACTGATCAAGAGCGGCTTCAAATCGGTGGTCCTGATGGGCGATCATGGCGGCGGCCAGAAAGAGCTGGCGGAGGTTGCGAAGAAGCTGGATGAGAAGCATTCCGCCCAGGGGATTCGCGTGGTCTACTGCGACGAAGTCTATTCCAAGGCAAACGGTGATTTCGACAAGTGGCTGACCGCGAATCACTATCCCGTAAGCTCGCATGCGGGCATTCCGGACACCTCCGAAATGCTCTATCTGGGCGGCGATGCAGGCTGGGTGCGTAAAGACCTGGTGGCGACGGCGATGGGCGATCCGGTCCGCAAACAGGGCGAGCCGCGTGACCCCAACGCCAAGCGTATCAATAATGGGATCAGCGGAGACGGGCGGAAATCCAGCGCGGAATTGGGAAAGCGGATCTTCGATACGAAAGTGGATTACGCGGTGAAGCAGATTCATCAGTTGCTGGGCGGCGGGAAATAGTCTTTCCAGCCGCCCTTACAACCTCTAGAACATAAATCGGCCGCCGATGCGGAAGATACGGGGGCCGATGACGTTGGTGGGGCTGAGGAACCGCTGGTATGAGTTCTTCGTCCCGTCCGGCAGCACGGCCGTACGGCGGCCCGTAATGTTGTCCTGGCCCTGATCGCCGTTGCTGTTCAGAATATTGAACGCGTCAAGAATCGCGCTGAACTTCAAGCGCTCCCGGAACGTGAACGTCTTCTCCAGCCGCGCGTCGAAGATGTGGATATTGTCCTGGCGGTAAGTCCCCCAAGGATCCACGGCGTAACGGAACCCTCCGGCGCGGAGAGCGGTGGCCGGGCCACCGGGCGTCAAGGCGGCTGACGTTACCTGCACGATACGCGATTGCGGCTGGCCCGATTGTCCGCGATAAGCGGGCGTGATCATGATCCCCCAGCGGGCCTGGTATGTCCCGTTGATCTTCGTAGCCCAATTGGTGACATGAAATTTGTTGTTCACCGCTACGTTGGGGTTGGTTGCAATGCCGTTGGCGTAGGAATACTCGTAAGCGGGTAATGCGGCCTGGCTGGCCGTCCCATTCCCCGCGGCGTAGCCGTCGGTGGTCACCAGGGAGTTCTCCCAGTTGTAATAGAAGTTCGCCACGGCCGTGAAGCGATGGGAAAACCGTTTGTTTACGGTAAATTCCAGATTCTTGAAATCCCGGGTGTTGCCATCGGGCGTTTGGTATTCTCCGCGGCTGGCGGGTACCGCGATCCCGGACGGAATATCAAAGATGGAAGTAAATCCCTTCCCATCCGCGCAGGTGCTCAGCCCGGTTGGCCCCGGGTCGCAGAAGTACTTCTGCTGCGAGAACAAGGAAGCTGGCCGTGCCACGTCCACCAGTTGCCAGTCGTGGCTGACTTTCTTGTATACGAAGCCGGCACGAATCGACAGATCCTCCCGGATTTGCCGCTCCATGAAAACGCTGCTGTCGGTGGTTAACGGATCGCGGAACTTCTTGCCAACCGTGAAGTTCGAACCGCCGGAGCTACTGGCGAACGCGCCTAACTCATTCGGCTGGAAAAGTCCGTCCTTATTCACATCGTTCCAACCAAACAGGTAGGTGGTTTTTTGGATTTGATTCACGTCGCTGCCCAGCGCCGTTCCGGGGTTGCTGTAAAACAGTCCCCAATTGGCTTTGATCACGGTCTTCCCGTTGCCCTGCAGATCGTAGGCGACGCCTAAGCGCGGCACGAACTGATGCGGGAACGAGACCACGTCCCGGCCCGGTATGGTGAAGTCCGAAAATTTCGCTGGGATGGAGTAGGGCCCCGCACTGGTCGGCAGCGCCGCCCCGGCATAGAAGAAATCGCGGAATGGAGCGTCGGGGCGAATCTTCTGCTGCGGTTCCGAGGCCTTGTAGTAATCCCACCGGATGCCCGCATTGATGGCTATGTGGCGGTTGACCTTGATCTGATCCTGCAGGTAAAGCCCGTGATGCCAGATCTGATCGCGCAGCGCCGCCGGTTCATTGGTGATACCTACCTGGTATGGCGTGGTGAAATCCGGAGCCCCAGCGGCGCTGTTAAACACCAGCAGGGTGTTGCCTCGAACGCCATCCTGCTCATAAAAGAGCGCCTCGCGCTCGCTGTTCCAACCGAACTTCAGATCGTGGTTGGCCCCCAGGAAATTATCCAGGAAGTAGCTGCCCGTGGACTCCCCGCCGTAGCGCCGCCGGTTGTACCGGTAGGGGTCGAATCCGCCCTTCAAGTTGCCGGTCTGGAGTTCCTGCCGTCTGAAATCCACCGCCTTGATGTCCGGGTTGATAAAAGGCTTATTCGGCCAATCGTAGGCAAACGTAATGAACCGGGCAATCATAAATAACTTAGGCGTGATAGTGCCGGACCACTCCAGGTTTCCCGCCCAGGAGAAGCTGTTCTGCGTGTACACCGCGTCCGGATAGTAATTGCTGGCCGCGTTACGGGATGGCTGGTATTTCCGGCCCCATTCCAGAAAAGTTGAGAGCCGGTTCTTGGCATTGATCTGCCCCGAAATCTTATAGGTTACGTTTTGCAGCCGGGTCTCAAACGGGAAGACTTGCGTAGGAGGGGCGCCTACCGGGAAGCCGGTCACCGTGGTCTTCACGTCCTGATCGCGCAGCGAGACAAAGAACCAGACGCGATCCTTCTTGATCGGTCCACCGATCTGGCCATTGAGGTCTCGATAGTTCAAGATACGGGTGCCCAGGCCGGCTCCGCTCAGCAGTTGAGCCTTGCTGACATTGGTGCCCTCCAGGCTATCGCTCTCGTAATCGCCATACATCTCGCCGTGGAACTGGTTGCTGCCGCTCTTGATAATCGCGTTGACGAAGACTCCCGGCGTGGGCATTGAAGCGTCATTGGCGGCGGTGCCAAGCTGGAACTCTTGGAATGCTCCGTAGTCAAAGTAGAACCCCGCCGAGCCGGTGCCTTCGGTCGTGTTAGCTCCATCGATCTGCACCCGGTTCTGGTCGCGCAGACCATAAGATGTGTAGGTTGTCTGCGTGCCAGCGGTGGATCCGCCCACATCAAAACGCGTGACGCTCAGCCCTGGTTGCGCCGCGATCAGCGACCACACATCGCGCGCATTCGGCAAATTCCGCAGCTGCTGCGTGGTCACGGTGTTCTGCAGATTTGTGTTCAGCGTGTCTACCAGAGGAGCGTCCCCTGTCACCACCACGGTCTGCAGTTGGGTACCCAAGCTCATGGAAATATCTAGCGTGTCCGCCACGCCGATGGCGACTACCACGCCTTCCCGCACCACGGTTCCAAAGCCTTCCTTCTCATAGCTGATCCGGTAGGTGCCGGGGGGCAGCGTGGCAAAGCGGTAAAGCCCGGCCTGGCTGGTCTCAGACA
>JBBQUE010000409.1:0-4229 GCA_038212805.1 Bryobacterales bacterium
GTTCTCCAGATGCTCGCTACCGGGAAATTCGATACGATCCAACGCACAGTTAGGGCGTTGTAGGCGTCGATCAGCGCTGCTTTGGTAGCGTCCGCGGCCATTCCCTCCGGCCACGGCTTGGCGATCTCGTTGAGGTATTTATCGAGATCGCCGGTTCCATCCGATTGCAGTTGCGCGTAGTTAACGCGTGACTGTGGCGTTACATACTTCTGAAGAAGGGCAGTCCACTTTGCATGATCGATATCCTGGCCTTTGACCGAAATGCCAATGGCGAGCCAGCCCAATAGCCCAAGCATTCTTCTCATAGTTGTTTGCGCCGCCTCTCCACGGTCTTTAAGTCAAGTGTACGATTCCCCAAAGTTCTAACACCTAACTCCTTGGGATGACGGAACGCGCCGTCGGCGGACCTTTGCCTTTTCAGTCATCTTTAAACTGAGGGAGGACGAAACTGATGAGATTTATCGCTTTGGGAAGATCGAGTAAGGAAGAGATCCGATTGTATGAAGACAACTGGTAGCGGGCGCCAAACCGATTTCGGCCGATGCGATCGCGAGCCTTGCTGACGAAGGGAAAGAGGTGTGCCACTTTTCACCGGCAAGGGCCGCCAGCATGCTTCAGGAACTGGATCAGGCTGCGGCGGCACTGACAGGCCGTGGTGAAAATTAAAAGAGCACGGCTTGCTCACGTACGCGGCTCAGTAAAATGTCGCTACGGTCTGCCAACACCTGTAATCCCCCAGCATCTCCAAATACCCCGCTACCGCCCGAATCCCCCAAAGAAATTCGCCAAATCCATCTTTTCATTGGGAGCGTGAATCCCGTCGTCCGGCAGCCTCAGCCCCGTCGCGAACGTTCCCACAATCGGAATCGACCCCGCTGACCGGATATAAGCGAAGGGGCCTGGACTGAGGCAATCTTCAGACTGCCTCGCCCGTCGCTACCTGCCCGCTCACTAAGAAAGTCTTCGGAAATGAACCGTGTCCGCAAATCTTGAAAGAGCCAAAATCCTTGTGCCAGTCGCCCGCCGGCACTTCCGGATTCGAATTGATCCATAGGCGCAGCCGATCCAGGTCGGCAATGCTGATTGCCCGCTGATGCATTCGATCAATCAAATGCTGCTTTACCCCGGCCGGCAATTTGGCCCAAGTCGCGATCTTCGGCATCAGCCGCCGAACACCATCTGGCCCATCTGCTCGCCCAATCGCCGGACCTCTTCTGAATCGGTAGCAGCCCGAAAGCGCTCCGCAAGAGCAAAGAACTCCTGCTCCTTTCGCTTCTCCGCCGCCATCCCGCTTTCGATAAGTTCCAACAGAACCCGATTGGCGCTCACTTTGCGCGACTTTGCCAAGGTCCGAACGTGCGCTGCGACCTCAGATGGCAAGCTGACGCTCTGTCTTATTACCTTCACTGCAGTTCGCATGCCACCATTATGCATCCCACTGGTGCATAATGCCCCGCTAAGCTCCTAGCATCTCCAAATACCCCGCTACCGCCCGAATCCCCCCAAAGAAATTCCCCAAATCCAACTTCTCATTCGGGGCGTGAATCCCATCATCCGGCAGCCCGAACCCCATCATGACGCTCGGCATCCCCAGCCCCGTCGCGAAGGTTCCTACAATCGGAATCGACCCGCCCGACCGGATATAAACCGTCTTCTTCCCAAACACCCGCTCCATCGCATCCGCGGCCACCGCAATAAACCGGTTATCCGGGTCCACCAACGACGCCGGAGCCGAATGCAGCACCTTGAACTCCGCCGTCACACCCGCGGGACAAGCCGCCAACACCGCCGTACGAATCTGTTCCGCCGCTTCCTCCGGCCGCTGATCCGCCACCAGGCGCGTACTCACCTTCGCCACCGCCTTGGCCGGACTCACCGTCTTCGCGCCCTCGCCCGTGAACCCGCCGCGAATCCCGTGCACTTCAAACGTCGGCCGCGCCCACAGCCGCTCAAACAGTGGAACCCCCGGCTCACCTACCAGCGCCTTGGCGCCCATCTCTTTCTCTAGATACTCCGTCTCATCGAACGGCAACGAAGCCCACGCCGCGCGCTCTTTCTTCGACGGCGGAACCACCTTGTCATAAAATCCCGGAATCAAAATCCGCCCGTCCGGACCCTTCAGCGCGCACAGAATTTCCGCCATCGCCATCATGGGGTTTGGCGCCGCGCCTCCATACACCCCGCTATGCAGATCCTGCCGCGCGCCCTGCACATGGATCTCGCCATACACCATGCCCCGCAGACCCACGCAGATGGTCGGCAGCCCAGGAGCGAACATCTCCGTATCGCAGATCACCGCCACATCCGCCCGCACCCGCTCCGGCCCGGTGGCCATGTAAGCCTCAATGTGCTCGCCACCCACCTCTTCCTCGCCCTCAATCAAAAACTTCACGTTCACCCGCAGGCGCCCATCGCGCCGCATCAGGCTCTCCACCGCCTTGATCTGTAGATACACCTGGCCCTTATCGTCAGCCGCCCCGCGGGCGTAAATATTCCCATTGCGCACTTCCGGCTCAAACGGCGGCGACACCCACTCATCCAGCGGATACGGCGGCTGCACGTCATAATGCCCGTAAAACAGCACCGTTGGCTTCCCTGGCGCGCCCAACCACTCGGCGTATACCAGCGGATTCCCCTCGCCTTCCATCAACTCCGCATGCGCCAGTCCGGCTTTTTCCAACTCCGCCCGGACAAACTCCGCCGCCCGCCGCACATCGCTCTTGTGCTCGGATAGCGTGCTCACACTCGGAATCCGCAGGAACTGCTTCAGCCCCGCCAGGTGTTCGTCTTTCAACTGATCGAAATAATCCGGCATGTCACTCCCCTTGCAACTTGAATGTCCCGAAAATCATGCCCAACGGCCGCACGTCAGATCCTATCTGGATCGTCTGGTCCACTTCTACCGCCACCTGCATGGCGTAGGCACCCACCAGATACGGCGGCAACTCCATCGTCCAGGTAAACAATTTGTCCGCTTCCAGCAACAGCGCGCGCCCGCCGGGTTTCCCGTTCACTGACACCGTCAAGGTCACCGGTCCCTTCGCCACCGCTACCGCTGGACAGTATCCCGAAATCACCAGCCGCTGCTTCGCCGTCGCAGGTCCGCCCATCTCCACCACCGCCCGCTTCCCCATCCAGCGGAAGCCGTTCTCCGCGTTGTACCAGCCTTCTTTCAGACGGCCCGCATATAAGGGATTCCCCACGTCCACAAAGCCCCGGTGCTCCGCCAGATACGCCGCGCCCGCCACCACTTTATAGGTAGACGTTACTTCATCCAGAGTGCCATCGGTGCGCACCTCAAATACCACTGCTTCGCGACGGTCCAGCGCCGCATACGCCGTCTCCAGCGGAATGGTAAACCGCGCAATCCCGCCCCATTCGGGGTGCTTCTCAATGGCACCTTCGGACCCTGGAGTCAGGTAAATCTGATCAATGCCTAGAAGCCGGAACGGGTCGTCATAAAAGCCGGACCAAAACAAATCCGAATCCACGCCCGCCAGCAAAACCTTCTTACCCGCCACCTGGTCTCGCGCCTGGTCCAGCCCGGTCACAATGCGCTTCAACTTTCGTGCCCGCTCGTACTGGAACCGGTCGGTAACATGAATATCCGAAATCGAGACCACCAGATACGCCGCCGCCAACAAGCCCGCCACGCGTGGATACAGTGACACCACCCAGCCGCCAAGAATGGCCAGCCCGATCGCCGGAATGGTCACATAATATTCGCTGAAGTGCCTGGAGAGCGGCAGCACGGGAAGCAGCACTAAGACAAACCATCCCACGCACCACACCGCCACCCGTCCCCGCCGTACCAGCATGAACACCGCGCCCACAGCCACTGCTGCAGCCACCGCCGCGCCCAACCACAGCGGACGCCAATCCACCACTTCCGGCCGCCAGGCCCCCGTCGTGAAAACCCAGTAATGTACCAACGTTCCAAAGATCGCAGTATCGAAATGCATCGCATACTGGGGATCCGGCGCCTTCGGCACAAACTTCAAATGCCAAGCGGTAAAAGCGATGGCGGGCAGGAACAACCACAGCGTCCGCCGGAATCGTGCGCGCGCGCATAGCCACGTATACAGTGCCGCAATCGCCGGATACATCACCATCAGTTCCAGCGCGCCGAAGCCCAAAAGATACGCCACCCACTGCCAGTTCCAATACCGCTGCTCGCCGGTTTCTAAAAAACGCAACAGCAGCCAGAACGCCGCCAGCATGAAGAAGGC
>JBBQUE010000410.1:0-4220 GCA_038212805.1 Bryobacterales bacterium
AGTAGATTCGGGGAGTTTCACCTTAGTCGAGCTGAGGGTATCGGCATCGATGATGGTGGTGCCGGGAAAAGTTTCCCATCCCATCGATTTACCGTCTGGAGAAATTTCAACGGCTCGACCCCGGTCGATGTCAAATCGGAAACCGGTGCTGCTCAGGTCTGGGTTCAGCAATTCCAGGGAGCCCTTAGACACCACGACGCGGCCCCCACTGGTTGCGAAAAGACCAGGCGTACTGCCCCATCGCCCCTTGAATTCCAGTGACTTCACTATCTCGCCGGTCTTGCGATCAATAGAAACAAGTCTGTATATCGACAATGGCCACTGGCCCTCGTATCCTGCGGATCCAGCATCGAAAACCGCTACCAGCCTCTCTCCCGCGAACACAAGTTGCCGGCTGGCCGCGAAGGATGATCCGGTATTCATTGCTTGCCACGTTCCTTTTTGCAGGGCCACCGACCACAGCTTCCGAGCGGCGGGTGGCTCCTTTGGCGCTCTTGCCCACGCCACCCAGCAGGGTACCGTCATGAGAAATAAGACCATAATGTTGGTCAACAAATGCAAGTGACGAAACCTTCCGATTAAGAATGACAAGGTGATTCCGGCCAGGAGAAGGATTGCCGAGCAGACTGCGAAGATTTTCGCCACCAGATCGGATTCGGATGACTTGAACACCCACACTAAGGGCGTTGCCAACAGCAGCGCAACCGACATTCCCCACAGCAGCCGAGACCTTATGGATATGGGAATTGCATAGCCGATGACGAAGACGGTAGGAACGGTCCACACCAGAAGAGCTCCAATCATTGAAATGAGCTTGGAGAATATCAGCGCTATATGCAAAGAAAGGTGAAAAAATCCCGCTGCGGATACAAGAGCTCGATCCAGCCGAAAAGAAAGCATTACAGCGATGAAAGCAGCCCATAAACTGAGAAGACAAACCGGAACCACCACGGCCCAGCGGCCAACGACCCTTTTGGTCGGCAACTTCATGCGCTGATTATAGAATCCCCGGGTTCACAAATCGGAACGATGTGGCTGTGAAGACGCAGCGATGTGACCGAGAAAGTCGCGCCTTTTGCCGCTGGAAGCAATTCCCTTTCTGTCCATTTTTCAATTTCGGTCGCGAGAATTCCATCCTTCGAAGACACCTCGGATCCGCTGAATGGTTGTGCTTTTGTTTTGGGCTTCGGCCCCGGTCACGAGTGATTGCATCACGCGAGAGTCAACCACCGCGAGAGGCCTGTATTCCAGATTTTCGTAGAGAATGTCCAATAAGAGCCTCGGTGGCTAAAAAGCGCGCTATAACACAAATCAAGTTTGCTAGGCACTGTTCCAGCCGTATGATGTTTCGAAACTTTTTCGAAGCGTTTACTGCAGGTATGTCAAACAAAATGAAAAGAAGCACGGCCACTCTTGCTTGTTTAATCGTGGTCCCCATGCTTTACGCTGTGCCGGCAATCGGACTCGGTGCAGCTCCTTCCCAAAACAAGTCTCGAAAAGTTGATTTCAAGAATTTCGAATATCCGTGGCGCCTCTCTGGGGAGTGGCCCGACAATCTTAAATGGCTGAATATGCGCGAATCGCATCGTGTGAGCCTTGTCGATGGCAAGTGGTTTGCTCACGATGACGAACGCTTAAATCGGACTGATGCGCCGTTTGAAGGATTAACTCTGGAGTCTGTGCAATTTGGAAACGTCACTGGGGACCGCCGCCCCGAGGCATTGGTTTGCCTCAGATTTGATACCGGAGGGACACAGTACTCCTATTACGTTTATGTTTTCTCATTGCAAGCACGCCGGCCGGTCTTGCTGGCATACTTCCACGCTGGGGATCGCTCGTATTCAGGGTTGTATAGAGTGTATGCCGAGGGTGGAAAACTGGTGGTCGAGCTGTTCGACCCGGAAAAGCGTCACGGTGATTGTTGCTCAGGCCGTTTTATTCGTACTCGATATCGCTGGCAAAATGGCGTATTTGTGCGATTCGGCTATCGCGAATTTGGCACGCCTAAATCGACTACTCGGCTTCCCACTTCCGTATTCGGAATCCACAAGTAAATGTATCGCAAACTCGAAACTTGGAGTGTTCTGGATATTTGTTCTGCGGATCAAAACCGGTGCCTCGAATTGCACCACGCGAGAGTCAACCAGAGCGATAAGCCTGAGTTCCAGACTCTCGTAGAGAGCGGCCAATAAAAACCCCCGCGGCTATTATAAAGACTGCTATTTAAGGTTCTCTTATCAGCGAACTGAAGTTCGCTGCTCCTATCAACACTCAAGACCTTCGTTGAAGTTGAAACGCAGGCGGCCGAAAGAGTAAAACCCTGGCGGCCTTCAAGATTACCAACGTGAGCGAAGTCGTCCTCCTATCCCCGGCAATCTCAATCTAATTGCAAACATGAGCAATTTAGAACAGATTGCACCTGCGGCGGTCACGATAATGAGGTCTGATTCGGGTACCACCCAAGCGGATTCGCAGGCAGAACTTCATCGCCTTTCACGCGATTTCCCGGCACTACACCTGGAGGCTCTTTTTGAAAACTTCTACGCTCGACAAAAAGAAAAGGGCCTCGACCCAAAACTTCAATGAATATTTCGAACTCTTTTCCAAAGCCATAGCCATACCCGACCGAAGCAAGAGGGATGATGAGATCAAGCTGGTGTTCGCCCTGTTTCGCCGCCACCGGGTGCTGGTTCCCCGAGGGATCTCTCGCACCCGGACGAAGGCCGAACTGTAGGCATACCCGCTTCCCCAACTGGTCCGCTTCCTCGCTGCAACTCCAGCGTTAGCTCTCTCCTTCATATCTCTGCCCGCGTATTCCTCCGGGAGAAGCTGAATTTCACGCGCCGCCTTTCCGGCTCATGCGCCGTGCTATATTTTGCCCACCAAAATTGCCAAGGTGGGCAAAATGACGATTGCATCAACGCGCCGCGAGTTCCTCAAACTTTCAGCTTTGAGCCTGGCGGCTACGGCCGCCGCCGATCTCGTCCCTTCCCTGCAATCCAGCGCCGCCGCCGACACCCCGGGTGACATTGCGGTTTGGGTCACCAGCCCGCAGGTGCGGTGCGCTCAGGCCTCCGGCATCGCATGGCGGCATGCGGCGGCGCCCTCGCCGGCGGGCGCAATCACCCTCTATCCGGAAAAGAAGTTCCAGGAAATTTTGGGATTCGGCGGCGCGTTTACCGACGGCGCCTGTTACATGTTCAACCAGCTCCGCGCTCCGGCCCGCGAACAATTGCTGCACGAGATGTTTCATCCTTCCCAGATGGGATTGAGCGTTTGCCGGGTGTGCATGGGGTCGAGCGACTATTCGACCAGCGTCTATAGCTATGACGACGGCCCCGCCGATCCTGAGCTCAAAAGATTTTCCATCGCCCACGATCGTGAATATATCTTGCCGGTATTGCGGCAGGCCCGCAAAGAAAATCCCGAACTGTTCCTCTTCGGTACGCCCTGGAGCCCGCCGGGATGGATGAAATCCGGCGGTTCCATGCTGGGCGGCTCCATGCGGCGCCGCTACCTGGCGAATTACGCGCAGTACTTTGTGAAATTTCTGCAGGAATACGCGAAAGAGGGCGTTCCCGTGCAATGCGTAACTCCGCAAAACGAGGTCGATACCGACCAGGATGGCCGCATGCCGGCGTGCATCTTTCCCCAGGAATACGAGATGGAGTTCGTGAAATTTCTGGGCCCGCTGCTGCGCCAGAACCAGATGGAAACGAAGATATGGATCCTCGACCACAACTACAACTTGTGGGGACGCGCGGTGTGCGAGCTCGACGACCCTGAAATGCGCCAGTACGCCAACGCGGTGGCGTGGCACGGCTACGTGGGCAAACCCGAGTTGATGAGCCAGGCGCACGCGCTGCACCCTGACGCCGCCATGCACTGGACCGAAGGCGGCCCCGACTACACCAACCCCGACTACCATACCGACTGGTCAAAATGGGGCTTGGTTTTTACCGGGGTATTGCGCAACTGGTGCCGTTCGATCACCGCATGGAACCTGGCGCTGGACGAGAAGGGCCGGCCCAACCTGGGGCCGTTCCCCTGCGGCGGCGTGGTCAGCATCGATTCGCAAACCAAAGCTATCGAGTACAGCGGGCAATACTGGGCGCTGGCGCAGTTCTCCCGATTTATCCGGCGGGGCGCGCGCCGCTTCGATTCGCAGAGCGCGGCCGGCGGCGTGGAGCATGTGGCGGTGGCCAACCCCGACGGCAGCC
>JBBQUE010000411.1:0-4209 GCA_038212805.1 Bryobacterales bacterium
GGGCTGACGCGGCCGACTGCGCCGAATGCGTTTTTGCGGCCTTTCCACAGCAGATCGCGTTCTTCCGAGGTCCGCGCCACGCGAACCTCGCGCGCCTGGCAGGACATGCAGGCTTCGCGGATCTGCTCAACCTGCTCCTCCACGGTTTCGCGCAGGCCCTCAAGTTCAATCAGGAGCACGGCGGCCGCGTCCATGGGGTAGCCGGCGTGCGTGGCTTCCTCCACCATGCGCAGCATGACGCCATCCAGCATTTCCACCGCTGCCGGAGTGATGGCGCGGCCGGTAATCTCGGCCACGGTATCGGCGCAATGATCGGCGTCGTCGTAGATGGCCAGCAGGGTTTTCACCATCTCCGGCTGCCGCATGAGCCGGACCGTGATCTTCGTGACCAGGGCCATGGTGCCTTCGGAGCCGGTGAGCAGACCCGTGAGGTCGTAGCCTGGTTGGTCGGACGAGCGGGCTCCGGTGTGGATCACGGATCCGTCGGGCAGCACGGCTTCGAGGGCGAGGACGTGGTTGGTGGTTACTCCGTAGCAGAGCGTGTGGGGACCGCCGGAATTCTCGGCGACGTTGCCGCCGATGGTGCAGGCGCGTTGGCTGGAAGGATCGGGCGCGAAAAAGTAGCCCTCCGCCTGGACAGCCTGGGTGATTTCGATGTTGACCACTCCGGGTTCCAACACGGCGCGCTCATTAGCCAGATCAATCTCAAGAATCCGGTTCATGCGCGCGAATGAAATGACAATGCCGCCGCGCCGGGGAATGGAACCACCGCTGAGGCCAGTGCCGGCACCACGCCCCACGATGGGGATGTCGTGTTGGGCTGAGAGTTTGACTAGCGCCACCACATCCGCCGTGGAGCGGGGGAAAGTGACCAGTTCCGGGCGGGCATTATCGACGCCGCCATCGTATGAATAGAGCTTCAGATCCTCGATCTTGTTCAGATAGCCGCGCGGTCCCAGCAGGTCGTGAACGGCGGATGAAAGGGTTTGGGGTAGGGTCACTTAGGGTTTACCGTGAGGGTGGATTTAGCTGCGATTTTTGCGAACTGCATGGGGAGGCCGTGGCCGGGGTAATAGGCATCCCACTGGTCTTTATAATGCGATGACAGGATTTGACCGGATTCGCCCACGGTCAGGTTGTTCAGCGACTGATCCCAATCGGCCAGATTGGCCACGAATCGCATGGACGGGCCCAGACGCCGCGTGGTCTGCTTCACGGTGGTGGAGGAGCCGGACATGGCGATGGGGCCGATATTGAAGTACCGGGAAAGCAGCGGCAACTGATCCCCCACGGGCTGCTTGATGGTGAGCTGGTTATAGTTGCCGTAATCCCAGCGGTTCACCTCGCTGCCGTAGAGTTTCCCGCCATCCGCGAGGCCCCCGGCCAGGCAGCCCAGCAGCACTTGATCCAGATTGTTGAACCAGCCTTTGCCATCAATTTCGAGGATGGATTGAATTACGCTGGGCGCCATCATGAAGTGATACTGAGCACCTTTTCCCCGGGACGCACTCTCACCCACTTTGGTTTGTAGCTGCCGGTAGGCGAGATCGATCACCACCGGGGCCGCGGTTCCCTTCTCCATCTGGCCGTTCCATGCGCGGAGGAGTGCAATTGCGGGGGCGTAGGCGGGATCCCGCGGCTTGGACCGGTCATAAGCGGCCACCATGCGGCGTGCCAGAAAATGCGAGAACGCGGAATACACGTCTTTTTGAACTACCAGCATATCTTCCGGCTTGAACTTTGGCTTGAAGCCACTGCGGGCGCTGAGGAGACTGCGGATCTGGTTGGAGCGATATTCCGGCGCGAATTCGCCATGGACGGGGTATTTGTAATCCACGGGGAACGGGTTCTGGTTGGCGGTGACGATCAGGCCGCCGGGCGGGTTGAAGACGGAGGGCAGATCTTCATAGGGGATGAACCCGGTCCACTCGAATTCGCCGGTGCTGCCATCCGCTGGAAGGCTTCCATCATAACCGGTACGGATGGGAAGCCGCCCGGTGGCGTGGTATCCAATGTTGCCGTCAATATCCGCGTAGACAAAGTTCTGGCCCGGACCGGGGAAGCGTGCCAGGGCGGCGTTGAACTGCTGCCAGTTCCCTGCCCGGTTGAGATCGAGGAACGGAAATTCAAAGCTTCCCGGTTCGGTGGCGGCCCAGCGCAGCGCCACCAAGTTGCCATCGGCGGTCCGGCTGACCGGGCCGTGGCGCGTCACCCATTGCTTGAACTCAACCGGCCGCTCGCCCTTGACTGAAATATAGTTGATCTCCAGGCGGGCCTGCTCCAGTTGGCCCCGGAACAAGTACTGGCCGGTGGTGGGGTTCAACTTCTCCAGATACAGGTCCTGCACATCGTAGCCGAGGTTCGTGACGCCCCAGGCAATGCGTTCGTTATGCCCCACGATGATGCAGGGCACGCCGGGCAGCGAAACGCCGGTGACGTTCAACCCGGGCGCTTGCAAATGAACCTGATACCAGGTGGCCGGGGCGGAGAATTCCAGATGCGGATCGTTCGCCAGCAGCGGCTTGCCGGAAGCGGTATGCGATCCGGCCACGGCCCAGGCGTTCGACCCGGGCTGCACTTCCCGGCCGCTGCGCGAGGGAAACAGGAACTCAACTTTCGCGGCATCTCCGCCGGCCAGGAGGGTACGCTTCTGGATCTCATCCTCATACGTGCTGGTGAGGTTGCGATACATCTGCATGCCGGCCAGGATGGAATCGACCTCGCTCCAGGGCCGGGGATCGTAACGCAGAATGCTGAACTCCAGCGGCAGGTTTTTGAGGTGCGTTTCGATGAACGCATTCACGCCGCGGGCGTAAGCCGCCAGCACGGCCCGGTCAGCCGGTTTCAATGTCTTGTAGTGTTCCTCAGCCACCCGCTTCATGCGCAAGTGGCGGGCTTCGGTATCGAGCGAAAGGGCGCCGGATCCCACGATTTCCGCGAGTTCGCCCGCGGCCAGACGGCGCAGCGCATCCATCTGCCAGAGCCGGTCCTGGGCCGTGACGTAGCCCTGCAGGAAGACTGCGTCCTCCCAGTTGCTGGCCTGAATGTGCGGGATGCCCAGGGCGTCGCGTTGCACGGTGGCGGAGGCGGTGACGGGAAGATTCAGTTCGCCTGAAGTCTGGGGAAGCGGCCTCCACGCCAGCCAGTAGACCGCGGCTATGAGGGCGACGGCAAGTATCGCTATGCTCAAGTTAATGAACCGAAGCACTTTTTTGAATCGCGGGCCCGTCTGCTCCGCCGCCAGCACTGAATTGTCCACTGGGAAGATTTTATCAGCATGGCCTATCGCCTACTGATTTTGGCGTTGATCCTGATCGTGAATGCGTTCTTCGCCGCGGCGGAGGTTTCGCTGGTATCGGTGCGGAAGAGCAAACTGCGGTCCATGGCGGATCGTGGGCAGGTGGCGGCGCAGGCGGCTTTGAACCTGCTATCGAACCCGGCGCGCTTGCTCTCAGTTACTCAGGTGGGCGTGACGCTGGCCAGCCTGGGGTTGGGTTGGGCGGGCGAGGATACGGTCTTCTCGCTTATCATGGCGGCCATTCATCCCGCGGTGACGCCTGGGAGCGAAAAGGCGATCCATGCGCTGGGGATCACAGCTTCGTTCCTGATCATTAGTTACGCGCACGTGGTGATTGGCGAGGTGGTGCCCAAGAATCTGGCCATTGAGCGCGCGGACCAACTGGCGGTGCTGGTGGCCCCGGTGCTGCTGGTCTTCGACCGCATCTCAACACCATTCGTGTATGTGGCGGAGAAATCGGCGTCGGCGCTATCGCGCATGATCGGGCTCAGCGGGGCACCTAGTGGCGGCGGCCATTCGAACGAAGAGTTGAAGTTCATAGTGGCGGCCAGCGGACGCGAGGGTCGACTCCGGCGGTTTGAACAGCAAGCCATTGAGGCCATTCTGCATCTGGAGGAATATCACGTCCGCGAGATCATGGTGCCGCGCAATGCGATTATCTCCATCTCGGCGGACGCTAGCCTGGATGACTTCCTGCGGGTGATGCACGAGCATGAATTTTCGCGGATGCCGGTGTATGAGGGCAGTCCCGAGCGGATCACGGGGTACGTCCACTATAAGGATCTGATGGCGGTGTGGGAGGATCGGCGCAAGGCACAGGCGAAGCGCAAACTGCCCCGTCAGTTCCGTCTGAGCCGGATTGTGCGGCATCTGTCCGTGGTGCCGGAGACCAAGGCGCTGACCGACCTGAT
>JBBQUE010000412.1:0-4206 GCA_038212805.1 Bryobacterales bacterium
CCTTGACCTTGGCAGGTTTCGCGTACGCGCCGGTGGTACCCACACCAGCAAAAGCGGTTCCAACAAATGTTCGACGCTTCATGGCAGCCTCCTCTTAAGTTCAATTTCGATTTCAGATCTATTCAGAATAATAACTTCAAACCAAGTTGAATAATTCTTGGGTCGGCCGCGGAACTTATTACGCCGAAGGTCGCGGTGCCAAATGCAGTGCCAGGCGAGCCGAAATTCGGATGATTAAAGCCGTTGAAAAACTCGCCCCGCAATTGAGTAGTCAGGCGTTCTCTGATCTTGGTTGTCTTCGTGAAGGAGAAATCGAAATTGACTACGCCCGGCGAGCGCACGTCCGGCAGGTTGCGCGACGTATTTCCGAAGGAAAACGGCACCGGTTGGGAAAAGACGGATGTATCGAAATAGCGGTTCAGGCGGGATTCCACCGGTCCTTCCAACTTCGCGCTCTTTCCCGAGTTGTTGGGTCTGGACCCTCCGCCGAAAGAGTTTGTCTGATTGACCGCGGTGGTCAGTCCTAATGGAAATCCCGATTGAAGCGTGATGATGCTGTTTAGCTGCCATCCGCCGACCAACATCGAAATCAGGCGTGGCGCACTGCTCAGCAAAGGTTTCCCCGCCCCAAACGGCAGTTCCCAGTTAGCGCTCAACACCAGACGCCGGTTCTGATCGAAACCAACCAGCGCTCGATCCGCGCGGCGATTGTAGTTGTCCTGAAAGCCGGGGTCCGATACCACGGCGTTCGCCAGCGGGCCGCCAATCTGTTTGGCGCCCGTAAACGCGCCGAGGAAGGTGAATCCGTGGCTGAAGCGATGTTCCAGCTTGATCTGTAGCGAATGATAAATCGTGGAAATGTCGCGCACGTTTCGCGCCAGGATATTGCCAAACTGAGGATATGGCCGCAGCAGTTGTCCGCGTGCCACTTTCGGTTGGCTGAGCGGCCCCACACTGACGTACGGCGCGAAGGGATTTGGCACCTGATCGAGCAAGGCCGATCCAAGAGCCAGATACTGGTCAGGCAACTGATTGAACTGCTCGTTAACCGGGAGGCTTGTACCTTTGTTGGCGGAATAAGCCAAGTCGACGAGAAAGTTTGCGGGTAGCTCCCGCTGGATATCGAAATTCCATTCCTGCGCGTATGCGCTCGGATCGTTGCGCCGTACAGTCGTGAGGTTTTGACCAAGTTGCGTCAGTAGTCCGTTAGCGCCGCCCGGGCCCCGGATCACGCCTCGCAGAAACGGGTTACTCAGGCGGTCCGCGGGAGTAATTCCGCCGTCCAGCGAACTCAGAAAAGTTGTCGTGGCAACAAAGCCTTCGGCGCCATTCGCCGGACCTGCGCCATCGCCGGTGTTCGGCAGAAAGAACAGCCCGTAGCCTCCCCGGATTGCGGTCTTCGGGTTCAGGGCATAAGCGAAGCCCAGACGCGGGCCCCAATTGTTCCAGTTCGTCGCTTTCTGACGGCGCGGATTACCGCCGGCGGCCACGAACTGCAGGCCGCCGCGCAAGTCCGGAATCCCGGCCTTGGGTCCGATCGGGTTTGCTATGGCCGGGTCGAACCAACTCAAGCGGTTATAGCGCTCATTCCGCCCGGTCTCCACTTCATAACGAATGCCGAGATTGAAAGTCAGCTTCGAGGTCGCCTTGTAGTCGTCTTGCAAGTAACCGCCGAAGTATCGATAGCTCACTGAAATGGGCGGCACAATATCGATATCGCCAGATGACGGCAGCCCCAGCAGGAAAGAGGCGATGCTGTGACCTGAAGTCGCATTCGTGCGGAGCGGATCGGAACTGGTGAAACGAGTATCGAAGAAAAACTCACCTTGCTCGATGACCGGCTCCAGTTCGTTTAAGAGGATCTGCCGGTAGTCGCCTCCCACCTTCAACGTGTGGTGCGTCAGCACCTTGGTGATGTTGGCCTGAAGCGTGTGCGTAAGATCGCCCCGGCGGATAAAGTCGGTACCACGCTGCTGTAGAGCACGAAAGCCGGACGGCATGAACGAAGGCAACGCCGCGACGCCGACCTGGGCATTATACGTGGGCGGGAATCCGAGGGTAGTCAGATCGAGACCCAGCAGGGGCGGATTGCGCGACACCCACTGCCGGATGAATCCGTATCGGAGGTTCAACAACAGCGACGGCGAAAGCGACAGCGTGTCGTCGAAGGCAAAGTTTCGCGCATTGATATCAATGGGCAATCCGCTACCGCCCGGGTTCACCCATCCCGCCCCGTTGCCGAAAAAATCGAATCCGCCCCGCGTGATGTTGCTCAGGGAGAAGCGCCCGAAGATCCGATGATTGTCGGTGATGGCGTGATCAAGCCGCGCTGAATACTGATCCTGGGTGTTGGGCGTGCTGCCCACGCCGGTCCAATTATTCACCGCGGCCGCCCCCGTCCCCCCGGAATTCGGTTTCGGCCAAAAGTTCCGCATCTTCGCCGCAACCGGGTCGATGCGATCAGCCGTGATCCGGTTCTCCGGAAACGGATCGCGGAGGAAATTGCCTGGACGTTGCGGGTCGGGGCGAGTGGTTAGTGGATCGAAAATCGTGATCGGTTGACCCGCGGCATTGAATGTCTTGCGGAAGTCGCCTTGCAGTTGCTCTGGCGTTGGAATTGTGTAGGTTTGTGACAGCGCGCGGCGATCCCGCAGGCCTTCGTAGGACCCGAACCAGAATGTGCGGTTGTGGCCGTCATAGAGCTTCGGCAACACCACGGGGCCGCCCGCGGTACCGCCAAACTGGTTCAGCGCGTTGTGCGCTTTGTCGCGTCCGGCACGGTTGTTAAACCAGTTGTTCGCGTCGAATACGCTATTCCGGACAAATTCGTAAATACTGCCATGGACCTGATTTCCGCCGGACTTGTAGACCAGGTTCACCACGCCTCCCCCGGTGCGGCCAAACTCGGCAGTGAAGTTTCCGCTCTGCACCTTGAACTCCTGGATCGCATCGACGGACGGTGTGAAACCGGGTGCGTTGGTCGTGGCGGTATTCACGGGGATACCGTCGATCAGGGTTTCGTTCGTAAGAGGCTGGCTGCCGTTCATTGAGAAATATCCACCCGCGTAGGCATTGGCGCGCGCCGGAAGATTACCGAATTCACCCAGCGGCTGCGCTCCCGTTGTGAGCGTGATCAATGCGAAAGTATTCCGGCCAGCCAGAGGAAGCTCAACAATTTTACGATTCTCAATCACTTCCCCAAGCGAGGATGTGGACGGCTCAAGCAGCGGCGTTTCCCCCGTCACCTGTACCGATTCAGAAGCCTCCCCAACCTCCAGACTCACGTCCAAGGCCAGCGATTGCTGCACTTCTACCTCGATACCAGGGCGGACCAGACGCTTAAACCCCTGGTGGGATACTTCCAGCCGGTACTGGCCCGGCGGAACCAGCGCGAAAACGAAACTGCCGTCTTCCTTGCTCTCCTGCGCGCGCTGTTCGTTGGTTTTGGTATTGATTAATGACAACTTTGCGCCCGGAACGATGGCGCGGGTCGTATCTTTAACAGTTCCCGAAACCGTGCCCGTAAACGTCTGGGCTATCAGAGGCTCGCAGATGGCGAGTATGGCCGTTAAGATGGCGAACATAGCTGTTAAAAGAATTCGTGCATTAAAGATATTCATGGCGATAGCCCCTCTAATGTTTCTACGCGGGTAGAATTAGAACACGAAACAAGGCTGAATGCAAGGCGGGTGCCCTAGCTTGTCTTTCGCAGTCCGCTGCGGATTTGGTCGATTTTCGGTACAGCAGCGCAAGAGTATGGATCTAGACGGCACGATTTCTGGAAACGTAAAAGTTTTCATCACCGGGGCGGCCTGCGATTCTCGGCTCCCCGCAAGAATTCCACCCGCCCCCCCCGGATGAACAGCTTCACGTTCCCGTCGATTGTCAACCTGAATCTCCCACGTCCTCAACCACATACCCCAAAACACGTGTTGCTTCCCAGCACCTCCGTTCCATCCTGAAGTCACCTATATGACCGCCAAACCTACCTCCCCACGCAAAGCCGCCGCCTCCCGCACCAACGGTGCCAAATCTCGCGGCCCCAAAACTCCCGAAGGCAAGGCCCGCTCTTCCCAAAACAGCGTCATCCACGGCCTCCTCCGCACCTCCATCGTCCTCGCCGAAGAATCGAAGGAACTCTTCGACCTCTTCCAATCCGAAATCGTGGACGAGTTCCACCCCGCCACGCCCTTCGAATCCATGCTC
>JBBQUE010000413.1:0-4205 GCA_038212805.1 Bryobacterales bacterium
TCGTATCGCCCGCCTTGGCGCGCCGCGTTGGAACGGCGTTGGTGAAGCCGGGTGGCAGAACGAAAGTAACTCCATCCGGGAACAGGGCGGCCACATACTGTCCGGCCTTTACTCTGAATACCGTCGGGGCCAACAATCCGGGCTGCACCGTGTTGACCGTCATCATGGTTTGCAAGCTTGAGCCGCCTGCCGTGGTCACCACCAGCGGCTGTTGGCCGGACGGAACCCCCGAAGGCACCTGCACGTTCACTTGGCCCGGGCTCACGAAATCGATAAACGCGGACTTCCCGCCAACGGTGACGGTTGTGCCGGCCAGCGCCGTGGGGGCCTTAACCCCGTTGAAATCGTCGCCGCCCCAAAGCCGCGTTGGAATCGTCGCCAGATTCGTCCCGTAGATCTCCATCCAACTTCCGGAAGCAACTGCGGGAAACGCACCGAATTCGCCGGCGCTAATTGCGGCCCGGATCGTCGGAGTGGGGTCGTAATTTCCCGTAATCTTACCGCTGATGGTCGCCCCCACCGTTAATCCTGCCGTGCCCACCCGGCAATCCGTAATCCCTACGCAAGTTACATCGGAAAACGTAAAGTTAAAAGCGGTCGGGTCATAGAAAGTAACCGGAGGCCCATTGACCGGCGTGATATTCATCAACAGCGATCCACTGGTCAGGTTAAAGAAAATGAGATCGCCGCCAGGAGTTCGGGAAATCGCTGTCAGCGGGGACGCGCCGTTACCGGGATAGGTTAGCAGGAAGTTATAACTACCGCCGCCCAGGATACCGGTAAATGATCCCGTGATGGAGCACTTGGTGTTACCGCCGTCGTAGGCGCAGGCACCCCAAGTCACCCGGCTTTGCCCTTGGCCATTTGCATTGCCGCCGAGCCCCGTGAAAACTACATCCTGAGCGCTCAGGCCGAGCGTCATATTTGTAGCGGAAAGAGTGTAACTCGCACCTGCCATAACCATAGCCGCAGTCACGAGAGTGGATAAATGCATGTCCTACGGTAGCAGGACGGAAGAAATCTTCTCATCGCCGCGCCAAAAACTTCCCACTCCGGTTCAGTGGCAAAGTGGCTATTCACCTGCTCTCTCGAAGCGCGAAAGCAGGCGAAGGCCTGGAGGAGAAAAAACTAAATGTCGGTCTTAGCATGGATCGTTTTGGGTTTAGTAGCCGGATTCATCGGCAGCAAAGTCGTTAATAATACTGGGGAGGGCATCTTCCTCGATATCATCCTTGGCATCGTCGGCGCGGTCGTCGGCGGCTGGCTCTTCACCACTTTTGGCGCCAGCGGCGTAACTGGCTTCAATCTTTACAGCATCTTTGTGGCGGCTATTGGCGCGATCATTTTGCTGGTCGCATACCACGCAGTTGCCCGCCGGGCCTGACGGTTTAAACTGAGCGGTCCGCTGGATCCCGAGCCCAGCGGACTCCCCCGCACCGGTTCACCTACAATGAAACGATGCCGTGGCTGATATTGATCCTGCCCCTAGCGGCTCCGCCCCTGAATGATCTTGATGTCCGGTTGGCCCGCTGGAAGCCCGTCCGGATGGCCCTCAACCCCGCCGGACTGGATGCCGCGGAGCGTCAGGTTGTGGCGAAGCTGATAGCCGCCTCCGCTCACATGGAAGCTATCTACTGGCAACAGATTGATCCCGATGGCTCAACCCTTGCCCGCTCCACACCGGACACAAAGCTCAAACGCCTGATCGGCATCAACGGTAGCCGTTACGACCTGGTGGACCAAAACCGGCCCTTCGGCGGAGCTCCCACGCTTCCCCCCGGACGCAACCTGTACTCGCCCGGACTCACCTTGGAGCGGATTGAACAATATGTTCAACAGCACCCCCAGGAACGCCCTAAACTTTATGGCGAACACACCGTGGTCCGGTGGAACCGCAATCAACTGGCCGCAATCCCGTATCGCGTGGAATACCGCAAACACCTGGAACCCGCCGCCGCCTTGCTTCGCGAGGCCGCCGCGATTTCCACCGATCCCGCATTCGCCAAGTTTCTGCGCCTCCGCGCCGAAGCGCTTGTGACCGACGACTACCTGGCCAGCGAGTTGGCCTGGGTGGGACTGAAGAATCCCAAAATCGACGTCATTTTTGGACCCAATGAGACGTCGTCGGATGGCGTTCTGGGAGTAAAAACGGTCTACGAAGCAGCCGTCCTGATCCGCAATGACGAACAAAGCCGCAAGCTGGAGATGTACCAGCAGTATGTGCCTGATATTCAGGAAGCGCTGCCGGTGGACGTCGCCTTCCGGCCCAATAAACGCGGCCAGGTCACTCCCATGGAGGTGATGGAGAATCCCTACCGCGCAGGTGCGCTCCGGCATGGCTATCAGGCGGTGGCGGACAACCTGCCCAACGATCCCCGGGTTCACCAGGCCAAAGGCTCAAAGCATATCTTCTTTCGCAATTTCATGGACGCCCGGGTCAATTCCGTGGTTCTGCCCCTGGCCCGCTATGTGATGCCCGCGGCCCAGGCCGCGAAGGCCACGGGCGATGGATACCTCGCGGCTGTCGTGATGCACGAAATCTGCCACGGACTCGGCCCGGCGTACGCCAAAGTGAACGGAAAAGACGCGGACATCCGGCAATCGCTGGGTCCAGTTTTCGCTGCGTTGGAGGAAGCCAAGGCCGACGTCGCCGGCATGTTTGGCTTGGCTTGGCTGATGGAGCGCGGTGCGTTGGAAAAGACACGGGCCGAGGAATTTTATGCCTCTTACGTGGCCGGCATCTTCCGCACAGTCCGGTTTGGCACCGCTGAGCCGCATGGCCGTGCCGAGATGATGGAATTCAACTATCTGGTGGAACAGAAGGCCATTGTGGAACAGAACCATCGCTATGCCATAGACTTTACCCGGATCCCCACGGCACTCCGCTCCTTAGCCAAGGAACTGCTGGAACAGGAAGGCACGGGTGACCGGAAACGCGCCGAGGCTTGGATGAACCGCTATGACAAAATGTCGTCCGGTCTGAAATCCGCGCTGGATACCGCCAAGGCCGTGCCCGTGGATATTGAAGCCATTTATCCGTGAACTAATTCCAGAATGCCGCGGCCACCCGCGGCCAGCAAACCGCTATTACAAAGCGTCGGCCGCGAAAGCCGCGCCAGTAGCTATCGAAGCCATCGATCCGTGAACTAATTCCAGAATGCTGCGGCCGCCCGTGGCCAGCAAACCGCTATGACAAGGTGGCGGCCCCGAAGGCCGTGCCGGTAGCTATCGAAGCCATTTATCCGTGAACTAATTCCAGAATGCTTCGGCCGCCCGCGGCCAGCAAACCTCTATTACAAAGCGCCGGCCGCGAAAGCCGCGCCGGTAGCTATCGAAGCCATCTATCTGTGAACCAATTCCAGAATGCTTCGGCCACCCGCGGCCAGCAAACCGCTATTACAAAGCGCCGGCCGCGAAAGCCGCGCCAGTAGCTATCGAAGCCATTTATCCGTGAACCAATTCCAGAATGCTTCGGCCACCCGTGGCCAGCAAACCTCTATTCCAAAGCGCCGGCCGCGAAAGCCGCGCCAGTAGCTATCGAAGCCATCTATCCGTGAACTAATTCCAGAATGCTTCGGCCGCCCGCGGCCAGCAGGGATTTTCCCAACTCCGCGCCGAGCGTTTCCGCGTTAGCCGCCAGCCCGTCCGCTTCCAGCCGGATTATGCGGCTGCCGTCCGGTGCCACCACCACTCCCTGCAGATGCAGCGCGTCTCCGGTCAGCCTTGCGTAGGCGCCAATTGGAACCTGGCACCCGCCACCCAGCGTGGCCAGCAAGGCCCGTTCGGCGGTGATGCAGATACGCGCGGGGGCGTTATCTAACTGCTGGCAGATACCGGGGCCCACGCGCGTTTCAATCGCCAGCGCACCTTGGCCCACCGCCGGGCACATCACCGACGGCTCCAGGGATTCGGCAATCCGATGCTCCCAGCCCAGTCTCCGCAACCCCGCCGCCGCCAACACGATCACGTCAAACTGCCCGTCATCTAGCTTGCGCAACCGCGTATCCACGTTGCCCCGAATCATTTGCACATCCAGATCAGGACGGATATGGCGAAGCTGTGCCCCGCGCCGCAGCGAACTGGTGCCCACCCGCGCGCCTTGAGGAATTTCAGACAACCTGCTCCCTACCAGCGCATCCCGCGGATCTTCCCGGGCCGGAATCGCCGCCAACGCCAGACCGTCCGGCAGCAGCGTGGGCATATCT
>JBBQUE010000414.1:0-4203 GCA_038212805.1 Bryobacterales bacterium
TGTTCTATTTTTGAAACCCATTGAAAACAAGATACTTATTGTTCAATAAAATGTGGGAACGGGTCTGGTCCTGCTTGCCAAATCACACTGATTCCGCCGAAAACAGCCACCCCACCCGATTCCAAGTGTCTGTGTGCATAAACAAGGAAGAGCCCGTTTTCACCCCTCGCTTGCGCCCAAAGCCTACCCCAGCCGTGGGTGAGTCACAAACGCGCCAGGTTTTTATCTTGCGGCATAGTCAGCACTTAGCGGTTGTAAGGGGTAGACGGACGAAGCGTTGGGTTTAGGCTGGAACCGGGCAGGATTCTTCAAGAGTCCTGGACCCTCGAAACATGCAGTACGACAAGGAGCACAAATATATGAGTCAATCAGCGCATGATTGGGCGTCCCCCGATCCTCAGAAGAATATGACCCTCGCGGAAGCGGATCAACTACGGAACGAACTCGCGGCTGGCCTGGGTTTACAGTTCGGCGACCGCTTCATCCGGACACAGTATGGACAAATCATCGGAGAAGCGGAACTGCGCGCCAATCAGTACTTGTCGCCGCTGCCGGTGAATTTGTTTGGACATCTGGTTCCCGGCGGACAGGAGTTCAACATCGCCGAGTTCCGCACCAGTTTACGGGCCGCGGCGTTGTCCGACGATCCAACCGGGTTTCTCACCGGCATTCTTCTGCAGACCTTCCCACACATGACTAACGTGACAGCCATGTTTACGCGCATTCCGGCAGTGCAGGGTGTAATCTTGTCCGCCTTGAAGAAGGTCTAATAACTAGGAGGGGCGCACAAGGGAACACCCAGGCGCCCCTTCTTTCGTCCAACTATCACCTTAACGCGTCAGCTCGCATAGTCGAATTCAGAGTTGCCACCCAAGCCTCTTCCTCACCGGGAGCATCAAAAACCGTCCTCCAATGCTCACGAAACTCCTCGATTCGTTTACGCCCTTCGCGATAAAGCTCCTTCCCGCAACGGTAGTCATCTTTGAGCAGTTTGCGAATGGTGTACAGATCGCTGATCTTGCCAAGAATTCTCTGCAGTTGCTGCAGACGCTCCAGCCGGGGTTCCATGGCCGCGCCGTAGACGGGCTGGAACATTTCCAGGGCATAGCGGAACCGCTTCGTCTTGATGCGGAAGCGGTGCAACTCGCGCGGAGAGCGGGTTTTATCCATGGCATCGCGCCCGGACGCGAAATATCCGCGCGCCAAGGCTGGCAGTTCGCGCTCGCTGTTTTCGCCGGCGCTCGCTTCGTAATCCCAGGTCATGGCCTCTCCTCGTCAAGGCGCAACGCAGCGCGCCAATGAACCGCGAAATCCTTGGCTTGCCAGCGGCCCAGTGCACGGTTGACGTCTTCAGCAAATGCGTCGCGTTCCCTCGTCAGTCGCTGCATGACAGATGGGTCGCCGGAACTCGACAAATAGTCCAGCGCAACGTCGCGGTTGCGGACTTCCGACGTCCGGTTCAGCATCTCTTTCAGGCGGCGGGTGATCTTCTTGTTGGCTTCGCGCGGGAAAAGATCGGGAAACAGGATCAGGCTTTGAGTAAAGCGGCGGATGGCTACACGCAAATCGTGGACGGTGTCCTCATCGTCCGATTGGGCCGCTCGGACGGCTTCGGAAGCCAGGCAGTCCAGCCGTCGTCGTGTCTGGCGTATAACGAACTCGCGAAGCGTCATGGCTTGGCCTCAATTGACAAAGAAACCTGGTATGCGTCCCGGAAGAGGTCCAGATTGCGCTTCGCGGCCCAGATCTCCAACTCTACGTCCTGATTAGCCGTCGGTCGCAAAGTAATGGAGACCTGCCCGCTCTGTAATTTAATGTCAATCTGGCGGACGCGCTGTTCGTGGCTTCGGTCCAGGCTATCCGCCAGGCGGAGCAGCGGCGTCAGTATCATCACCGGATCACGCTCCTCGGAAGTAACCGTCTTGAAGAACTCGTGCTGGGGTCCTGGCAGCGCGCGCCGGTGATAGCGGCAAAGCCAGGCAATCACATTCCGTTCTGGGGTAGTGAAGCCGGGCATGTCCGAACTAGCCACCAGATAATAAGAATGCTTGTGGTGGCCGGTGTTGCTCACGAAGTGGCCAATGTCGTGGACAAACGCGGCGGCTTCCAGCATTTTTCCATAATGGTGCGGCAAGCAATGAAGGGGTTGTAATCCCTGGAAAAGTTCGCGGGCAAGCCAGGCGACTTGGCGAACATGCGGCAACTGCGATCCGTAGCGGGCCGCCATCGCCTCCACTACCGCCCGCTGGCCCATACTCAGCCGCGCGAGTTTCTGGTCGGCGTCGCGTTGCGCCAAATCCGCAATGATGCCGTCCCGGACCCCCGCAACCGAGTAGTGGATCGCTCCGAAATGGAAGGCCTCCAGCACACGGAGGAAAACGGCGGACCCCGCTACGATGATCTCCGCCCGGCGCGGACCAATGCCTGAAAAGCTGCGTCTCGCGGCTAGGTCACTTCGACTGCACTGGCGGTATATTTCGCGGACCTGATCGGTGCTGGCTGCCAGGCGGTCAGCGTCGTTACGCCTGACGCGCGGAATGCCGTGGGCGGCGGAGACGATGGCTGCGGCGGTAGCCGAGGTCCCGATCAGGCGATCAAGCGGTCCAGCGAACTGGGCCGCGGGTTCGGCAAGCTTTTCATCAATGTATTCCAGCATCCGGTGCAGCCCGGCCGGATCAGGTGGGTTGCCGGGCAGGAAAGCGCCCGTAAGCCGCACAGCGCCCAGGGGTTTCGAATAGGCTTGTTGGAAATGGCCCTGCTCGCTCAGGATAAGTTCAGTGCTTCCGCCGCCCACGTCCACTATCAGGATACGGCCCTCGGGATGGGGCCACAGGGCTTGCACTCCCAGGTGGATCAGGCGGGCCTCCTCCTGTCCGGAGATCACTTCCACGGGCGCGCCGAGAGCGGATTGGCTTCGTTTTATGAATTCTGCCTGGTTGGTTGCATCGCGAACCGCACTGGTGGCGACCGCCCGCAAGGCGGAGGCGTTGAACCCCTGGATCACTTGCGCCATGCGGGCAAGTTCTGTGCAGACAACGTCGATGGCAACCGGCGAAATGCTCCCGTCGGTGAAAACGCTGGATCCCAGACGTGTTACCCGGCGATCCTCTGCCAGAATCTGGGTCGGTTCGCCCGGGCTCACTTCGGCCACCATCATCCTTACCGAGTTGCTTCCGATGTCCACTGCGGCGTAGCGCGGCATACCGTCTTTAGTTTAGATGGTGGGACCATAGTAGTTTGGACACGCAGACGCAATTTGATCAGCTTTCGTCACAAGCCAAAATGGCGGGGCAGGCGGGCGATTGGGCCGCGGCCCGGGCTTACTGGGTGGAAGCAGTCGACCTGTTTCCAACAGATTCATCGGAGTATCGGGAAGTTCAGACCCGGATTCGCAATATTGATGCCCAGTTGGATTATTTGCGCCAGGAGAAGGCGGAAGATGAGCCTCCGCGCGAGAGCGAATGGAAGCGGCGATTCTACCGCCTGGGTCCGCTGGGCGTATTCCTGTGGAAATTCAAGGTCATTTTCTTCTTCGCGCTCACCAAGGGGAAGATACTGCTTTTTGGCCTCACCAAACTCAACACAGTCTTCAGCATGCTCGTCTCGCTCGGTTTGTATGCCAGCCTCTACGGTTGGCGTTTCGCGCTGGGGTTGATTGTATCTATATATATCCATGAGATGGGGCACGTCGTGGCCCTTCGCCGATACGGAATTGCGGCCTCGGCCCCCATGTTCATCCCGGGATTTGGCGCGTTTATCCGCCTGAAGGCGTACCCTACGGATCCGGGCCAGGATGCCAGGGTGGGATTGGCTGGACCGGTCTGGGGACTGGCGGCGGCGGGGGCGGCTTGGGGAATGGGCAGTATCACCGGCTTCCCAATCTGGTTCGTGATCGCACGAACGGGAGCCTGGATTAACCTGTTTAACCTGATTCCGATCTGGCAGTTGGATGGTGGGCGCGGATTCCGGGCACTGACCAGAACTCACCGGGGCTGGATTTTGGGACTCAGCCTGGCTCTGTGGGCCGTAACTGAAGAATACATGTTGCTCTTCATCGCTTTGGGTTCGCTCTACCGCATGTTTAGCAAAGATTATGCTACCCAGCAGGACCAGCCCGTAGTGCTACAGTTCGCGGCGTTGCTGGCCCTGCTGTCCGTCTTGTTATTGATCAGCTAGATCATATCGCTGCTTTTCCGGCTAAGA
>JBBQUE010000415.1:0-4173 GCA_038212805.1 Bryobacterales bacterium
CCCATGCCAAACGGAATGTCACGAGTTAATGTGATGGCTTCGGACTCAACGTACACCCCGCCGTCCGCCTCTTCGAAAAACCAGTAACTGTTGGTCCGCCACAGAAAACCGCGATCGTTGCCTTCTGGAAGCTCATGCTCGGTCGGCTTGCCAGCCTCGGCAACCTCGGCAATTCGCGTGGAATAGGCCCGGCTATACGCCCGATGCGAATCCAATGCCGCAAAGTGTACATTATGTTCCGTGTTCAGCACATCCGTGAGAAATAGTTTGGATTTCACCATGCGCATGTAGACCTTGAAGTCGTCGCCGGTGCGCGAGCGGAGTTGGGCTTCGGCGACTTCGGGTTGGTAGATTTCCTTGTGATGAGCATAGTCCTGAACTACCCCCAAAACTTGCGCCAGGCGTGCTCCTGGGATAAATGTGGAGCCGGTCCAATCCTGAATCAGCCCGCCTCTGATTTCCAGGTTCCCGTTTCCCGCGGTTGGCATCACCAGCATCGCGCCGTCCTTCAGCTTGGCCCGCGTGGCCTCCGGGAGTACCGCCATCAGAAAAGCGTCCCCACGAAACCTGGGTTCCATCTTCTTCTCGGCTGCCTTCACGTGTTCACTGAAGTCTGACAGCGTCTCGCCCCGCAACTCGACGGCCTGGACCAAGACCGGGGTTACGAGGAATCCAACCGCACACCAGAATCTCATTGCGAGCATAATACGAGCATATCCCAGGAACAACGCTTGCAAAGGAACAGCGTAGGCAAAGCATCGTCGAATATTAAATGAGCCTGACGCACGCAGATAAATTTGACAAAGCAGCGCTAAGGGTTGATAATCAAGACAGGCTAAGCAAGTGCCGGCAAATTTTCCCGGGAGGAACGAAAGCAATATGAGTAAGATTATCGGAATTGATCTGGGCACCACGAATTCGTGCGTGGCCGTTATGGAAGGCGGCCAACCGGTCGTGATTCCGAATCAGGAAGGGGGCCGCACCACGCCCTCCATCGTCGCGTTCACCAAAAATGGCGAACGCCTGGTGGGTACCGTGGCCAAGCGTCAAGCCGTCACCAACGCCGAAAATACTATTTATTCCATCAAGCGCTTCATGGGCCGCCACCACAATGAAGTTAGCGAAGAAATGAAATTGGTCCCCTACAAGGTGGCCTCGGGCGAGAACAACGACGCTCGCGTTGAAATTAATGGAAAGCGGTACTCCCCGCCCGAAATTTCCGCCATGATTCTCGGCAAGTTGAAGGAAGCGGCTGAAGCCTACCTGGGTGAGAAAGTGGTCAAGGCCGTGATCACCGTTCCAGCATATTTTAATGACGCCCAGCGCCAAGCCACCAAAGATGCAGGCCAGATTGCCGGCCTCGAAGTGATGCGTATCATTAATGAGCCGACGGCGGCCGCGCTGGCCTACGGTCTCGATAAAAAGAAGAATGAGACCATCGCGGTTTACGACTTCGGCGGCGGTACGTTCGACATCTCCATCCTCGAAGTGGGCGACGGCATCGTCGAAGTGAAATCCACCAACGGCGACACCCACCTCGGCGGCGACAACATCGATCAGCGCATCATCGAATGGCTGGTGCAGGAATTCAAGAAGGAGACGGGCGTCGACGTTTCCAAGGATCAGATGGCGCTGCAGCGCCTGAAGGAAGCTGCCGAGAAAGCCAAAATCGAACTGTCCACCGTGCTCGAAACCGAACTGAATCTGCCGTTCCTCACGGCCGATGCCAGCGGTCCGAAGCATATGAACATCAAGCTGACCAGGGCACGCTTCCAGGACATGGTGGCCGATATTCTGGAGCGCAGCGTGGAACCCTGTAAGCGCGCTCTTTCGGACGCCGGCGTCACCCCGCAACAGATTGATGAAGTGGTGCTTGTGGGCGGCTCCACCCGTATTCCGAAGGTCCAGGAGATCGTTCGCACCCTGTTTGGCAAGGAACCCAACAAGAGCGTGAACCCGGACGAAGTGGTGGCCATCGGAGCCGCGGTTCAGGGCGGCGTGCTCGGTGGAGAAGTGAAAGACGTTCTCCTGCTGGACGTAACCCCCCTCTCCCTTGGAATCGAAACCCTGGGCGGAGTTTTCACTAAGCTGATCGAACGCAACACCACCATCCCCACGCGTAAAAGCGAGACGTTCTCCACCGCCGCGGACAACCAGACCTCGGTCGAAATTAAGATCTACCAGGGCGAGCGCGCCATGGCCGGCGACAACAAAATGTTAGGAGTATTCCAACTGGTGGGTATTCCCCCGGCTCCGCGTGGCCTACCGCAAATCGAAGTAGGCTTTGACATCGACGCCAATGGCATCATCAATGTCAGCGCCAAGGACAAGGCCACCAATAACGAGCACAAAATCACCATCACCTCTTCCTCCGGGCTGAGCAAGGATGAAGTCGAGAAGATGGCCAAGGACGCCGATCTCCACCAGGTCGACGACCGCCGCAAGAAGGAAGAAATCGAATCGCGCAACAAGGCCGATTCGCTGGTATACAACATCGAAAAGATGCTGAAGGAGCATCGCGATAAGGTCGGCGCGGATGACGTGAAGGCTGTCGAAGTGGCGCTTGAGGACACCAAGAAGGCCATGCAGGAAGGCGGCGTGGACCGCATCAATCAGGCTATGTCCAAGTTGGAAACCGCCAGCCACAAACTGGCCGAGGCCATGTACAAAGCGTCGTCCCAGCCTCAGGGTGCAGCCCAGGGCGCGCCTTCGAACGGTGCCAAGCCTGAGGACGCCAAGCCGAAGGATAACGTGGTTGACGCTGAATTCGTAGACGTGGAAGATAAGAAATAAGCACTCGCCAGCGGTGCCGGTTCGGGTCAACACCCGGACCGGTCCGCGAAGCGAACCATCGCCATGGCAGCCAAGACCGATTATTATGAAGCCCTGGGCGTGTCGCGCGACGCCAAGGAAGATGAGATCCGCAAGAACTATCGCAAGATGGCGCGGAAGTACCACCCGGATCTAAACCCGGGGGACAAGTCCGCTGAAGAACGCTTCAAAAAGGTTCAGGAAGCGTACGACATCCTGAGCGATAGCAAGAAACGCCAAGTCTATGACCAGCACGGATTCTATTCCGACAACATCCCGCCGGGTGGTCCCGGGGGCGGCGGCAGTTCTCAGCAGCGCCCGCCGAACATGGACTTCAATGGCTTCGATTTTACAGATTTCGTAAACGCCCAGCAGCGCACGCAGCAGGGCCGGGGCGGACCACAGCCGGGAGCACCCGGAAGTTTCCCGGGCGGAAGCGGTTCGTTCCGCGACCTGTTTGGTCAATTTTTTGGAGGACGGGAGCGGGAAGAACAGCCGGGCGGGGCGGAGAAGGGCTCCGATCTGGAGTACGGCTTGAACATCGACTTTTGGCAGTCCATTCGCGGCACCCAGGTTAAGCTCAACATCAATCGCCAGGAAGGGTGTGTCACCTGCGGCGGTAGCGGGGCTATGGGTGGGAATACCACCGTGTGTCCGGAGTGTGACGGCACCGGAAACGTCGCCCAGATGGCGGGCGCAATGAAGTTCAACCTTACCTGCCCGCGTTGCGACGGCAAGGGAAGGCTTCGGAACGTCTGCCCAACGTGCAGTGGCGATGGCCGTTTGCTGCACCCCGAAACCGTGGAAGTTCGAATCCCCGCCGGTGCGCAAGCCGGAGCCCGGTTGCGCGTAGCGGGCAAGGGCAACGCCGGACGCAATGGCGGCCAGGCGGGAGATCTCTACATAACCATCCGCGTGCAACCCCATCCTTTCTTCTTAAGGGACGGCGACAACATCGAAATCCAGGTGCCCATCAGCGTCACCGAAGCTGGCTTGGGAGCCAAGATTGAGGTGCCTACCATCGATGGCCGGGCGCTCCTGAAAGTTCCCCAAGGCACCAAAAACGGCCAGAAATTTCGGCTGCGTGAAAAAGGCGTACATAACGCCCGCAAAAGTAATCGCGGTGACGAAATCGTGGAAGTTGTCATCCAGGCTCCGAAGGTCCAGGATGAACGGACTAAAGAACTATTGCGCGAACTGGCCACCCTTCATCCCGACGATCCGCGCGCCGAACTCTGGAGTCAGGTATAAATCTATGGCCAAGGGAAGATCGAAAGCGGCCTACATGATCTCCGCAGTCGCGGAACAGTACCAGATCCATCCGCAGACACTCAGATTATATGAGCGCGAAGGTCTCCTCGC
>JBBQUE010000416.1:0-4170 GCA_038212805.1 Bryobacterales bacterium
AACTGGTGGCGGAGCGTCTTCCAACTCATCCTTGTCGCGCATTACCAGCAGCAGTTTCGTGGAATCCGGAGACCATTGAAACTCCGCCAGGTTCTGCTTCACGCCGGTCAACTGCCTCGCCTCGCCTCCGCGCCGGTCCATCAGCCAAACCTGGTTCCCTTTGGCCTTGCCCGGCCGCGAGGAGGTGAACGCCAGGAACTTTCCATCCGGGCTCCAGCGCGGCGAACTTTCCGGCTCAGGACTATAGGTCACATGAATGTTCTGCTTGCCGTCCCAACTCACCATCCACACGTCGCTGTCGCGCTTGTCGCCCTCTTTATCAATGGTGGAAACGGTGTAGGCGATCCACTGTCCGTCGGGCGAAACCTCGGGGCTCCCCACGTCGTGCATCCGGTTCAGGTCGTCAAGGTTCAGGGGGCGCTTGTCAGCCGCGAAGGCGCAAAGCGAAAGCAAAAGCAGACCGCAGGAGAAACGCATGGATAACTACGATTGTACTGCCACCGCTTTAGCCTCGTCTTCAGGCAACGGGAGCAGCACGATTCCCTGGATGGGAAAGTGTTTCCGGTTTTCCGTCACCAGTACCTGGCGATGCAGGATGGCCGTAGCCGCGATCAGCATATCCGCCAGCGTGAGCGTATAGCCTTTCGCGGCCCATTCGTTCTTCAACAATCCCGCATGACGGGCGATCTCGCCGGTCACCGGGAACTCGTCGAACCCGCTCAGCAATTGCTCAGTCCGGTCCTTCTCGTGCTCCTTCATTCCGGCGTAGATTTCCCCAGTTGTCACAACGGAACAGGCGAGCGAACCTCCACCCGCCACGATCCTCTTGAGAAATTCCCACCGGCCCTTCTTTTTCAGGATGGCCTGGATCAGGATATTCGTATCAATCAAATAAGATGGCGGGTTCAACTGGACGCATCGCCCTCAAGCTGGGCCTGCCGGATACGGGTTTCGGATTCCATCCGCAACTGCCGCACCCACGAATCCGGATCTCCCGCCAACTCGGGGTGATCCTCATCCTTCCAGATGGGCACCTCATCTTCGAAAACTTTGAGAAGCCGCAGGCGTTTCAGTTCGCGGCGCGCCAGATCCACCAGGAATGCACTGCGATTGCGAGGCCCCACCACCCGGTCGATTTCCGCCACCAGGTCCGGTGGAACCTGTACCAGTGTTCTCTCTCTAGTTACTTTCTTGGCCATCTTTGTGGCAACCATTGGGTACAACCTCCCGCGCAACTACACGCACAACCAACGATAACACCTGAATTCATGCCCGTCAATCCCTATACTGCCAACTCGTACAAATACTCCACCTACGAACGCACCGCGCCGTCAAAACCCATGACGTTCTTGTTCGTGGATTCGATCACGTAATACTCATCCGGCGCATGCGCGCCACTGCCGTGGCCCATGCCGAAGTGCGTGGCGGGCAGCTTCAGCTGGCCCCCCGTGAAAACGTATCCCGGCCACGATCCGGCCAGGCGCGGCCACAGAATCGGTTCAATACCCGCGCGCCGGTACACCGCTTGCGCGGCCTTCACCACCGCCGAATCCTTGGGCGTGCTGGTAGGGTCGTACCCGCCCGTCATGTTCACTTCAATATCGCCAAAGCCTTTCTTCGCCAAATGGGCTTTCAGCTTGGCTAGCGAACCGGCAGCCGTCATGTTGGGGACCAGCCGCAGATCCAGCTTCGCCACCGCGCGGTGCGGTAGAACCGTCTTGCCACCTGGCCCGGTATAGCCGCCCACCAAGCCTTCAATGTTCACGGTCGGCTGGCCAGCCATCATCTCGCGGGATTCCAGCCAGTCCACGTTATGCACCCAGTGCTCCACGCCCAGTGCCTTCATCGCCATGGCTTCGTTTTGCTTGCTTGCGGCGTTGCGGATCATCGCTTTTTCATCGGGGGTGAGGGGCCTGACGTCGTCGAAGAAGCCTGCAATTGCCGGGGTATGGCCGTCCGGACCTACCAGCGTATTCAGCGCCTGCACCAGATGCCAGGCCGGACTGTCGATGGCCGCTTCCGTGCTGGAATGCACATCCAGTTTTGGCCCGCGGCCCCACTTCTCGCCGCTCGACACCAGCTCCAGTTCGATCACGCCCTTAGCGCCCAGGTTGATCGTGATGGTCCCATCGGGCGATTGCATCGGCATGGGCATGAAGACACCGAAAGTCTTGCGGAACGCGGCCATCACTTCCGGCCGCGCCATGATCTGCGGGAAGTGCGGCGAGCCAATTTCTTCCTCGCCTTCCGCGATGAAAACCAGATTCACCGGCAGTTTGCGGCCCGCGCTTTTGAATGCGTGCAGCGCCGCCAGGAACGTGGCCTCCGGACCTTTTTGATTCACCGCGCCGCGCCCGATCAGCACCTTGCCGAAGTTGGCGTTATCGCGCAGTTTGGCTTCGAATGGGGGCGAAATCCACTCGGAGGGGTCCACCTGTTTCACGTCGTACATGTAATAGATGCCGAGGGTGCGCGCGGCCCCGGCGTCCAGCGTGGCGAATACCCCGGGTTGCCCGTCGCTCGGAATTTTGGTTACTTGCCCGAACCCGGCGTCGCGCAGCATCTCCATCATCAGGTTGCAGCCTTCCGTCATGCCGCGGTTCTCGGCGGCGATGGAGGGTTGGCGGATCCAGGTCTGCAGGCGCTTCACGTTCTCATCGTGGTGTTTCTCCACTTCGGCCTGCACGGCTTTCACGTCGCCGGAGGGTGCGGCGGAAAGCTGATGCGCGGCGGTGAGTGCCAGGGCGCCTTGCAGAAAGGCTCGACGGTCAAAGGGGGAATGCATGAATGATGAGCACTATTGTGGAGCCTTGCAGTGAAACAAGTCAACCCGCACACCAGACTTGATATGCTAAACGGCAACATGTCTAAACAGGCTGAAGCTGAGCTGATCTTAAAGCTTTACGAACTACGCCGGGAAGAGACCATGCGCAAAGCGCGCGACTGGTATTTCCGCGAATTTAACCCCGAAACGATTGAAGATGTTACACACGTCATGTTTGGCGATCACAGCGGCCACTTCCGCATGGTGACCAGCTACTGGGATATGGCGGCCGGACTGGTGAACCATGGTGCCATTTCCATGGAGATGTTCGGCGACACCAATGGCGAACACTTCGGTGTGTTCGCCAAGTTGGAAAAGCTGCTGGCGCCCTTCCGTGCCCAGTATAGTCCCCACTTCATGGTGCAGCTGGAAAAACTAATCGATGCCACTCCGGGCGGGCGGGAACGTAGCGCCATGATGCGCGAACGGCTGAAAGGAATGGCGGAGAAGATGAAGACGCAGGCAAAGGGCTGATGATGACACCACGTTTACTGCTGTTGCTTTCCGCGGGCGCACTTGTTCTTGCCGCCGCCGCGAACCCCGCCGAGAAGGAATTAACCTCCGTCATGGAGACCTGGAAGCAGGCCGTGATGAAGCGCGATGGCGCGGCTCTCGCTAAGCTTTACCACCCGGACCTGACATACAGCCATTCCAGCGGAAAAAGCGAGAATAAAGCCGAAGCCATTGAGGCATCAACCAAAGGCCCCAGCATTGTCGAGGCGCTGGATATGAGCGGCATGACGATGCGGGTCTACGGCAAAACCGCCCTGGTGAAGAGCAATATGGAAATCCGCACCAACAACGGGAAGACCGTCCAGGCCTTACGCTTGAGCGTGCTGTGTGTCTGGCTGAAAATGCCGGAGGGCTGGCAGTTGGTAGCGCGCCAGTCTACCCGCTTGAATCCCTAATCGCCAGCCGTCGCCGCGTAGGAGCGGGCCGCTTTGGCCCGCTCCACGATACCCGCTACCGTGTCGCCCACGGTACGCTCCGCGATACCCGGAATCAGTCTAACCTGCACCAACGCACCCGGTCCATCCGGGCCGATGCGGTACTGGCCGCTCAACCATTGCGCGATCTGGTGGGCGCGCGAATAGGCCGCCGGGGATTCGCATTCCAGCACAATGACGAACTCGTTCCCACCCCAACGCCCCACGAAATCGCGCGGACGGATATTGGCCACCAGGGCGGACCCCACCTGCCGCAGCACCTCGTCTCCGAAAACCCCCTCCAGCGAGAAGAACAGCACGCAAAACGCCCGTTCCGCTTCCAGGCGCAAATTGATCTCGCGCTCCGTTTCCGCACGCCCGGCCAGTCCCGTCGACGGATCCAGGGGCCACTCCAGCGCC
>JBBQUE010000417.1:0-4168 GCA_038212805.1 Bryobacterales bacterium
GTCAGCGGCTTCCCACAGGCGTTTTTCTAATCAGTGGTCTTGGCTAGCATTTTTGTCGCACCCTCAGTATGCCGAATCGCAGACCGGGAGATCGGATTGGGAAGCTAAATGCATGCCTGTTGCAGGATTCTGCCGAAGTGAAACCGTCCAATAGTCGATCGCGAGCATGAGGCCTGAAACGGAAGCCCATGGTGGCTTGCCTTCCGCGTCGGATTTGCGGCTGAACCATTAGTAACCGGGATCGGGCCGGCGAGCGTGGAGCAACTGCACACTGGTCTTGCCGGTTCGGAGCGCTGGCCGGCTCCCTTAAAAGTTGCGGCTCCAGATCTGCCCCACCGCCGGATGAGTTCCATCCCACTGGGCAGCGAACGCCACCAGCGCCATTTCCTCCGTTGCTGCCATGAAACGTAGTTAAGACTGGCCGCACCAGATGTACGACGCAGAGCTGCACCTGGCTCTTGGGAAAAGCTGTCTCAATGGCCTGGGGAAAGCCTTTCAGCCTATCCAGGCAGGCAGGCAATAAACACGTCTTTCACTCCGCGGTTTTGCATCTCTGTCAGCACCTGCAGCTAGAACTTGCTGCCTTCCTGGGACGCCACCCAGAAGCCCAGCACTTCCTTCGATCCGTCCATCCGGATGCCGATCGCCATATACTCCGCACGATTCCGCACCACTCCGTTGTCGCGCATTTTCACCTGCAAGGCGTCCAGAAACGGGATGGGATACACCGGATCCCATGGCCAGCTCTGCCATGCCTTCACATCTTCCAGATCGCGGCCGGTGATGTTGGAAATCAGTGTGGGGCTCACTTCGGTCCCATAGATCTCCTCGAAGGGGCCCTGGATCCCGCGAGTCGGCATGCCCCGCGCGTACATCGAAAGCACCTTGCCGTCGAAGCCGATGAACTGCGTTTGGTGCTTGCTTACAATGCGTGGCTCGAAGGTCCCGTTACGATCCCGTAGGGTCTGGATCTCGATTTCCCCGAAGTTGACTTTCAGCTTCTTAGGGGTGGCGCCATTGCGCGAGTTCCCAGATTTATAACCCGCCGGATCGTGCTTTTCATAGCCGAGATGCTCGGTCAGCTCTGCCGCTAGGGCACGTTGCAGGAAGGCTTTGGTGAACTGCTCCAGCAGTCCGCCTTTCCCAATCAGGTTCTCTGCAGCGGGGATGTTTCGCCGGCAGTTCATCAAACGGCTTTCCGTCGATTGCCAGGGGGTTCTGCTTGCCGCTCCAGGAAAACATCGCTTACATAATCTGTCTTACACCCTCTGACGCACCTGATAAACTGTAGAATCGGTAAGTAAACTCAAACGAAAAGGCTTTTAACCGCAATGCTTTCGGCAACACAACTTCGCCCGGGAATGGTGATCAAGTTCGAGAAAGAACTGTACTCCGTATTTAGCATGGTCCACAGGACTCCGGGTAATCTGCGCGGCTTCGTCCAGGTAAAAATGCGCAGCCTGCGGACTGGATCCATGAACGACCACCGTTTCTCTTCGGAAGACAAGGTGGAGCGCGCCGTTCTTGACCAGCAGGAGATGGAGTATTTGTACGACGACGGAGAATCGTTCTACTTCATGAACATTGAGACATATGAGCAGATGCACCTGACCAGGGATCTGCTGGGGGATGCGGTGAATTACCTCATCCCGAATTTGAAAGTGTCGGTGGAATTCTATCAGGGTAAACCGATGAGCGTGGATCTACCGCCTTCGGTGATCATGACCGTGGTGGAGACTGAGCCGGGCTTGAAGAGCGCGACGGTGTCGAACGTCGGCAAGCCGGCCAAGATGGAAACGGGATTGATGGTTCAGGTTCCGGCGTTCATCAGCGAAGGCGAGAAGATCCGGGTGAACACCTCCGAAGGCACCTACCTGGAACGCGCGTAGTAGTAACATGGGAGGTTCCTACTGATAGTGGAAGGAGTCCTACAAAATGTGGAATAAAAGAAAAGATGATGAATACCCGGCCAAGGCGGCGGTGACCCCCACCTCTTCGGCACCGGTGAGCCGGGAAAGCTTTCCAGCGATGTCAACTGCCCCGGTCACCAGCTATCATCCCCCGGAGCGAGGTATGGCGGTAATCGGGAAATCGGTCATGATCAAAGGCCAGATTTTCAGCCGCGAAGACCTTACCATTGACGGAGAGGTGGAGGGTTCGGTGGAACTGCAGGAAAACCGCTTGACGGTTGGTCCGCATGGGCGGGTGCAGGCCGGCGTTAAGGCGCGGGAAATGGTGGTTTTGGGCACCATTCATGGGAACGTGGAAGTCAGCGACAAGATTGAGATCCGTAAGGATGCCAAGCTGGTGGGTGACATTAAGACGGCCCGGATCGTGATTGAGGATGGGGCTTATTTCAAAGGCGGTATCGACATTATCAAACCCGATCCGCCGAAGGTTGCGCCGCCCGCGCCCAAACCACCGGTTACCGCTTCGGTGCCTCCCACGGGAGCTACTGCCGTAGCGCCTTCCGTGCCTGAAATAAAGCGTTAGGAAAAAGGAATTATCTTCCGGGAGTGCCTGGGCTTCTGTCCGGCACTCCCCAATAACCCGTGGCAAAGCCAACACAAACTGCCGATGCTCCGTCCCGTCCCAGCCACGGGCTGGATCAGTTTTTCTCTTCCATGCAGGACCAGACGGGTTTGCAGATTTTGGACCTGGCCGCCGCTACCCAGGCCAACATCGGAGTGATTACGAATTTAGGACACCGCCTTTATTCCGACGACATTCTGCGCACGTTGGATTCTACGTTCGGAACGGACGAAGATGCGGCGCTTGAGAACCAGTCCGACCCGCGCAAAGTGGCCCAATTCTTTGAACAGACCCTGGATTTCCCCCCGGCCCATTTCGATGGCGCGCTGGTGTGGGATTCATTGCAGTTTTTATCACCTGCCCTGCTGCAGATGACGATCGAGCGGTTGCGCCACGTGCTGCGCTCGTCGGCCCACATGTTGGCGTTCTTCCATGCCGAGGAAAAGAGCGGACAGGTGCCGGTGTACACGTACCGGATCCTGGACTCGAAAACGTTATCTTTGACGCAGCGCGGCCACCGTAAGCCCGCGCAGCCGTTCAACAATCGCAGCCTGGAAAAGCTTTTTCAGGAATTCCAGGCGGTCAAGTTTTTTTTGACGCGCGACCACTTGCGTGAAGTAATCGTTCGCCGCTAGTTTCCCGGGATTCCCCTACCATCGATTCTTGGAGGTTTCACCCATGAGCAGGTGTCTGCTGGAAAGACGCATTTGTTCCGTTTTACTGGGATGCGGCGCGTGGGCGTCTACTGCTGGAGATCCCGAAACTGAATGAGGAGCTGCTGTATTTCGCGTGCGTCAGTGATGGAATATCCGAGTCCACGGGTGCTGTCGACGGCGAACAATCAGATCGACTTGAGCGATGCGTTCCGGTGGACGATTACTTAGGGAGTACGACAAGAAAACGGTGCGCTATTCGTAAACTCCGCTGCCGGCGACGGATCCGAGGTGGAACCGGTATGACGATCTGGCCGGTCCAGCGGAGTATCTGCGCGAGACCTTGAAACAGCGCAAAGTGCTGAAGGCGGGGTATGGGCTGGAGCCGGGTCAGGATTTGGACGAGTTGCGGGGCGCGGATCGTGGGCGGGATATGCCACAACTAGGTGGTAAGGGGCGAATTACTTTACAAAATCCATGCCGCCCACCGAAATTTGGCACCTATCCCCGCCGCCTGTTGCAGCATGCGCTCAAACGCCCGCGGAACGGATCTCCTCCCCCAGCTTGGTGAAAAGCGTAATATCGCCTCCCACCAAGGCCTGCAAGCTCGTTCCCAGCATGCCAAATACCGGGCGGGACCGGACGATCATCCCCCGGGCGGTGGAGATCCAGGGTGTTTACCCTTGCAGCCCGGCCAGCACCCCGCGCATATAGGAAAAGCTCTTCTGCATGCCGGGCATCGGATTGTCGCCTTCGATTTCGTATTCCAGCATGATCCCGCCCTGGTACTTCATCTTCTTTAGTTCTTTGAAGATAGCGACGATTGGCATCTTCCCGTCCCCGACCGGGACTTGACTCGCCTTGTCCATCAGATTGGCCAGATCCTTCACGTGCATATCCAGCAAACGCGTCCCCGCCTTGTGGACAGCTTCCACCACATCCACGCCGGTTCGCGCCGAGTGGCCGATATCCATGCACAGTCC
>JBBQUE010000418.1:0-4167 GCA_038212805.1 Bryobacterales bacterium
TGGGGCATCCGCCGGAATTGGATCGGCGTCGTGAACACCAGTTCTGTCTTCTTCGCCATCTTCTTGTTCCAGCGCCTTTACCTGTGGTGGTGGAATTGGATGCCGCGATATTTGTTCTTCGCCGCGATTGGCACCATCGGGATCGCGCTGGTAATACTGTTCCGGCGTTTGCGGAGGGTGGCATGAAGAACGCTTCGTTGTGGGGCGCGGCAGTTGTGGTGCTGGCGGCCAATCTGTTCGCGTTGGTCCATGCCCAGCGCAATCGAGCCGGAACAGAAGCGGAGATTACCTTAACCAACCGGGAATTGGGCTATTGGACCAGCCGGTCCGCCGGAGACGATGAGAGCGGAGTTGCGCTCACTCTGCAGTGGAGGGAATCGCTTGATTTTCCTGGATTTCGTGCACCGTCGGCCCCGCTCGATTGGGCCAACGCAGCCAAATTGCGGGACTTGGGTTTCGATTGCAGCCGGGACGCGGCCAGCCCGGACGCGCAGGATTTCTACAGCCGGCAGGGCACGCGGGCGGTTTTCATAGCGCTGGAATATGAAGGGGCAAGTTGGCAGACCTGGCGGGACGCGTATCTGAAAGAGGCGACCCGGACGAAGCCCATGTTCAGCGATTCCGTTGAACAGTCCAGCCATCTGGTGGCCATGGATGTTGACTTGGATGCGGTCAAACTCCGCGGGCGGCATCCGGATCGGGGACGGGTATTGATTGTGCCCGCGAAAATGGGAGTGTTCGCCGCGCAAAACGGGCAGGAGCCCGCGCGCATTCAGGGCAGCATTCGTGACGCACCGCATACCATCCACGTGCCGCTCCCCTTTAGCGAAGGCTTCCGTAAGCTGAGGTTGCAAGGCGGGTTACCAAACCCTACCTACAAGGTGCACCTGCGCTATGGGGCCGCCTTCGAACCCTGGGTGACGGCGGTTGAATTCTCCAGCGCGCCATAGTCCCATCCGTTTTTATCCGTGTCCATCCGTGGCCAATTCGTCTTTTTCTTGCTGTTTCGGCTATTCCTGAAATTCACGAGGCCCAACGCTCCACGCCCTGCCCTAACCGGCGTTCCCAACTTTCTTCGAAAATCGCATTCAGCCCTAAATATCGCAAAACGCAACTACTTCTTCCGATGCGGACCGTTGGCGGGAGTTTGGTTTCGACAGCGCATGGCTAGACTGAAATCGCTGAGACGATTTTGTCTGAGAGGGGAACGAAGTGTTGGTTGAGACCTGAAATTGAGTCATGACGAAGTTGAACGTAATGATAACGGAATCAGGAGTTTCCTAGGCATGCTTCCACTCCCGCGCATCGATATCCGGAAAGTTCACCATCGCCTGGCCGCCCGTAATGTTTTCGAACTTCACCTTGCCTTGCTCGTCCAGGCAGCCTGTTTGGGTCGAGCCGTCCGGCAGCTTGATCGCATACTTTTCATGGGGAACGGGGTCGCCGTCCTCGTCCACCAGCACCACTTCAATCCACGTCTTGGTCAGGGGACAGGGCTGCACGCTCTGCGTACCGGGCGACGCGTTCGCCATATCCTGCATTTGCGATTTTCGGATGGTCAACATAACGCCAGGGGTACTCGGTTTATAGCACAGCCGCGAACGAATCGATATAAGATGTTGAAAGCGCCTTATTGAATGCCAGTCTACACCGTCAAGCAAGGAGACCATCTTTCCGCGATCGCGAAGAAATTCGGATTTCGGAATTATAAGACCATCTGGGACGATCCCGGCAACGCCGATCTGCAAAATCTGCGCCTGAACCCCAACGTTCTGTTGCCAGGGGACCAGATCCTGATTCCCGACCCGACCAGCAAAACCGAGTCGGCCGGCACGGGTGACACGCACAAGTTCGTCGTCCCGGTTCCGAAACTGGAACTGCGCATTCTCACGCATGACATGAACGACGATCCCGTGGCCGCGGAATCTTGTACCCTGCAAGTCGAGTCCGAAATCTTCCAGCTCCAGACCGATGGCGACGGGCTGATGCAACAAAAGATTGCCGCCGACGCCGTGAATGGCCTGCTGCAAGTCGTGCAGATGGACATCCCCCTGAAGATTGGGTTTCTGGACCCGGCCGATACGCCCTCCGGCAGTCGCGCCCGGCTCACCAACCTGGGCTACTATTGGGGACCGCAGGATGAGAGCGACACCCCGGCGCTAAAATCGGCCATCGAAGAGTTTCAATGCGATCATACTCTTCCAGTCACGGGAAACATGGATAAGCAAACCCAAACCCGGTTGCTGAAGGAACATGGCTGCTGACCTTCCATGGCTGACCCTCTGGACATCCCCAATAATTTCGACAACCTCCCCGCCGGGGATGGTGGCCCCAGCGACGGCGGCTTTTCCGGCCAGCACCAGCGCATTGAGCACCTGCTCCAAGTCGGCCCCACCACGGAGGATCAGAAAAACACCTTCCGTCCGGCCATCTTTCCCATCGCCTGCTGGCGCATCGACGACGTGCGTTTTGAGTTTGATTCGTCCGTTATCAAAACCGACGCCCAGCCCGAACTGCAAAAGTTGAAGGCTCTGATTGCCGCCAATCCCAAAGCCCCGCTCTCGGTATTCGGCCATGCCGACCCCACCGGAACCGACGATTACAACAAGCATCTGAGCGGGCGCCGCGCCCAGGCCATTTACGGCTTGCTGACCCGCAAAACCGATCTGTGGGAGGACATCTATTCCGACAACTCCGCCGGCGATGCCTGGGGCGATAAAGCCTTTCAATCCATGCGGACGTCAGTCGGCAAAGATGCCTCCGTTACCAACACCAAAGCCAACCGCAACACCGTCTTCGCCGCCTACATGGACCTGCTGTGCGGGCCGGACTTCGTGGTAGCCCCCGGCGATTTCCTGGCGCAAGGCGCGGACCCCAAGGGCAAAGGCGACTACCAGGGGTGCAGCGAGTTCAACCCCTACGTGGTGTTTTCGAAGGATGAGAACACGGCGTTTCAGCCAGCCGCCAAGCACCCCCAGCGCGATCAGGAAAACGCCCCCAACCGGCGCGTGATGATCTTCCTGTTCCGCCCCGGCAGCGTGGTAAACACCGGCAAGTGGCCCTGTCCGCGGGTAAAGGAAGGCACGGGCGCATGCCGGAAACGCTTTTGGTCCGATGGTGAAAAGCGCCGCTCGAACCAAGCCGTCCGCCGTAAGTTCCCCGACACGCGCGATACCTTTGCCTGCCGGTTTTACGACCGCCTCTCCAGCGGTTCGCCCTGCGAAGGCGGCGCAATTCCGCCGCTACCTAACCTGCGCATCTATCTCAAGCTGACGTGGAAAGATCCCGAAGGCAAGTTCCGGCCGTTCCCTCCCGATTTTCCCGTAATCGTTCGCTCTCCAGCCGGCGAACAGAACGAGAAGGTGGGCGAAGCCGGGGCCCTCAGCTTCGATTTTCCCCGCTCCAATAAAGTCTTCACGCTGCGGTTTGAGCATCCCGATCAATACATCGGGTCGTCCTCCGCTACCTCAAAAGATACCCGCCCGGAACGCTATCTGGAAGTGGCCGACGTGGACGCCGCCGTTAAAGATGCCTACCGGGTTTTCCGCTTGCCCCACAAATGGTCCCTGCTGCAATCGGATTGGCCCACCGTCAAGCACCCGCACTACAACAATATCGAGGCGCGCTTCGAAGGGTTGGATTCGTTCTCCGCCAACGTAGGCTCCAGCGGGTCGCCGCTCGAAATGCAGCTGGACCCGCATTGGAACTTCGTGCGCTTCGAATTTTTCGACCGCATGTTCGGTCACTCTAACCACGCCGATAAGCGTATCGGCCTACCGCCCATGCTGTTGGACGGCTTCCGCGCGGCCCCCACGGTGCAGGGCCCGGCGCCCGATCCCGACACCCGTTGCAACTGGGCCATCAACCTGACCGATAACGATAAACAATCTCAAGCCCTGCCTTGGATCCTGCAGCGCAAGCTGGACAAGAGCCTGGACGTGAAACCGGATGCCGCCATCATGCTGCAACTGGTGAACCCCAAGGGCACGTTTGCCGTTTCGCCGGATGCCATCAGCCGCACCACTGAGGTGATTACGGACAAAGCGCGCCTGGCCCCCGGGCCGGACCGATTGAAGCTGTACGACTTGCCCGAACTCTGGAAATCCAACAAGTATTTCACCCGCGGGTCGGGCAACGATAAATGGTTCGACAAGGTCACCCCGGGCG
>JBBQUE010000419.1:0-4166 GCA_038212805.1 Bryobacterales bacterium
GCGGCGCCGCACGATGCCAAAGCGCGTGTGCTCCACGACCAGGCAACTGACTTCCAGAAGAAACGAGGCCTGATCGCGGACGCCATAACGAAAGCATTTGGAGTCGCCACGCAGTCTGAGAAGGACGATCTGCTTTTTGCAGCAGATGGAGTAACGGCCCGCGGGGTCTTTCACCAAGGCCTTCGCAAGCCGCTGTTCAGCTTCTTGAGGTGTCATCGGTACCTCCCGTTCCCCATAGTTTACATTGAATCAAGCCGGATGGTGGACGGGGCCCAAATTCCGGTTGGTCAGGATTTTCCTAATGCTTTCCCGAGAGAGCGCCGATAGACCCTTAGGAGAAGTAAGAGGACCCGGCTAGTACGGAAGGGTTGTAAGGTGCCCGGTCAAGTACTACGGCCTTTAATGCTGTGGCTCCATGGTCGCGGGGTGAGGGCTTTTCTACAATGAAGGAGTGAAGGGATCAGGGCATGGACATTAAGGTGGTCCTGAGTTTGCTGGCAATTCTAAGCGCTGCCGCGGTCGCACTGTTCTGCGACTACCGGCGGAACAGTGAAGCGCGCATGCGCGAAGCCATGGTAGAACTCAAGGTCCGGGAGGCTGAAACTGAGGCTCTGGTGGCAAAAACGCCCGAGGGCACCGCACGAAAGCTGTCGGAGTCCAGCCGCCAGAATACCGCGCGGGCGCAGCAAAAATCCGCATCTCCGCCCGAGGTTCCAGCGGAGACCGGGACTTCCCCGGAAAGCGTTCCGATGCGACGGACCCGCCGCCGGGAACCCGATCCAAAGCTGTTGATCCCCGAAAGCCCTGAGTTGCAGGAAGGAAAGGAAACGGACATGGCATCCAACAAGTCGTTGTCGGAATGGCTGATCCAGCGTGCGGTGGCACGCGCAGCGGAGAAGGCGGCCGCGGAGAATCAAACGATGGAGCCTCCCCTGGCTTCGGAAGCCGAGACAACATCCCGTCTCCCGGCCGAAGCTCCCCCGGCGGACGCTACCCTGGCCGACGCCAGCCCGCAGGTGATGGAAGAAGCAACCGGCCCCGGCCACAGTTCCGGTGCGGGCGATCCGCGGGTGGGTGGATCCACCAGACCAGCTTCGCCGTCAATACCGGAGCTGCCGCCGGAGCCGGAGAAACCTGCCTCTTTCGTGAGGCCGGATTCGAATGTGACGGTTGTAGTGGACGAATTCCTCTGGGAATCGCTCTTGAGCACTCCGTCGAAGCCTGAGCCAAAACCGCAGCCCAAAGCTAAATCCGCCGTGCTGGAGATGATCACGGGTGCGTGCGACGTGGCGATCGAGATATCGATCCCGCCCGGGTTTCACGACTCCGTAACGTTGAGTAAGCGTTTGGCGGATTCCCGTAAATTCTCAGGGCTCGTAGTAGTGATCGGAGTGGGACAAGCGGATTCGCGTTTGCCGCAAGACCTTGAGATATTGGCCGCGGTCCGCGAAGTCCTTGAGGGATTGCTGGGGAAGCGGGACTTCTGTTGCCGCACGGGCGAGGATGAGTTCCTTATGATCTGCCCAGGCGAGAGCGGAATGGAGGCGCAGCGCCGGCTGAACTTCCTGTCCGAGAGCCTGTGGGATTATCAATTGCAGACCCTGGGAACGTTTTCCATTCTCTTCAGCCTGGGCAGTGTGGACGTTCAGGATGAAAGCCTGCAGGATGCCATCATTTCCGCCCAGGAACGGATGGCGGAGACCCGGCGCAGCCGCAAATTGATTCCAATTCCGCCGATTAGTTCCCGGCCTAAGCTGGTTTAGTTCCGTGTTATCTTCATGAGGGTTGGCACACCGATTTATTTTTAAACTCAGCGTGGCCTTCTGTGGCCTTGCGGTTGTTTGGGCGCAGACCCCGCAGCCAGCCAGTCCGGCAGTCGCTCCACTCAGTATCGATCTCGCCTCGGCCCTGCGGATGGCGCGCGAATACAGCCAGCAGTTTCTGGCGGCCGGGGTTGCGGTGAACCTGGCGCGTGAGGATCGCGTGCAGGCCAAGGCGGCATTTCTGCCTACCCTCAATATCCTGAATCAGTATTTATATACTCAGGGAAACGGAACCCAGTCGGGTGTTTTCGTGGCCAACAACGGCGTGCATGTGTACAGTGAGGAAGCCGTGGTTCATGAAGAGCTTTTCTCGCTCACCCGGAGAGCCGAATACCGCAGAGCTTTAGCGGCGGAAGCGGCGGCCCGGGCGCGGCTGGACGTAGCGGCGCGCGGCGTGGTGGCAACCGTGGTGCAGGCTTATTACGCAATGATCAGCGCGCAAAGGCGATTGGTCAACGCAGGAACCGCACTGGCTGAGGCGCGGCGCTTCGTGGATCTCACTCAGCAACAGGAGAAGGGCGGGGAAGTGGCGCATGCCGACGTGATCAAGGCCCAGTTGCAACTTCAGCAGCGGGAGCGGGACCTGGCGGAGGCGCAACTTGCGTTGGATAAGGCCAAGGCCTCTCTCGGGGTGCTGCTTTTGCGAGATCCCGCGCAGGACTTCACCGTAGTGGACGACTTGGCGACGCTTGAACCGCTGATCCCCATGGGCGAGATCCAGGCCGTGGCGCAGAACCTCAGTCCGGATCTGCGCGCCGCCCAGGCGACACTGCAGCAGGCACAGTACGGAGTGGCAGCCGCCCGGGGAGCGCTTTACCCCTCTCTGGTGCTCGATTATTTCTATGGATTCAACGCCAACGCACTGACGCCGCACACTCCGGAAGGGGCGCGTAACTACGGTTCGGTCGCGCAGGCGACTGTCAACGTTCCGGTTTGGACGTGGGGTGCAACCCAAAGCAAAGTTCGTCAAGCGCAGTTGCAGCAACGCCTGGCGCAGGTGGATTTGCAGTTCGCCCAGCGCCTGTTACAGGCTGCCCTCACACAGTTTTACCTGGAAGCTCAAACGGCCCGCACCCAGCTTGAATCTCTGCGGTCGTCGCTGGATTTGTCGGTCGAAAGCCTGCGCTTGACGCTGCTGCGGTATCAGGCGGGGGAAGCCACGGCACTCGAAGTAGTGGACGCGCAATCCACGCTGGTACTGGCACGGAACGGTTACGACGACGGATTGGCGCGGTACCGGGTGGCGCTGGCGTCCCTGCAAACCTTGACGGGAGTTCTTTAATTGATGCGCCCTTATTTTGTGATCGCCTGGTTCGCTCTCGCCCTGGCCGGCTGCAAGAGCGAAAAGCCCAAGGAGGCCGATCCCGTAATTCCGGTCCAGGTGGAGGACGTGAAGGCCGGCTCTATTCAGCGGCTGGTGATGGCCGAGGGGATCATTCATCCTAAGGATCAGGCCAATCTGATGCCCAAGATCAGCGCCCCTGTCCGGAAGTTCTTCGTGAACCGTGGCGACCACGTGCAGGCGGGACAACTTCTGGCGACGCTGGAAAATCGTGATCTGGTGGCCTCAGTGGAAGACACGCGCGGAGGCTATGAGCAGGCAGCCTCGGCGGCGCGGAATACCGTGGCGGCGACCGTTCCCGACGAACTGGTGAAAGCACAATCCGATGTGCAGGCGACCAAACAGGCGATGATTTCGACTCAGAAGGTTTTTGAAAGCCGCGAAAAGTTATACAAGGATGGAGCCCTGGCGCGGCGGCTGGTGGATGAAGCCAGCGTTATTTATGCCCAGGCGAAGAGCGCGTTTGAAATCGCGCAGAAACATCTGGAATCGCAGCAGCGGGTGGGGCGCGTGGAAGCGATCAAGGGCGCGGAGGCACAGGCCGCCTCGGCCAAAGGTAAATTCGAGGGCGCGCAGGCGCAGCTTTCGTATTCGGAAATTCGCAGCCCCATCAACGGCGTGGTCACGGATCGTCCCCTCTATGCGGGCGAGACCGCGAGCGCCGGAACGCCGCTGCTGACGCTGATGGATGTTTCAAGGATTGTGGCCCGCGCGAATGTTCCCGTTTCTCAAGCCGCGCTCCTGAAAGTGGGCGCGTCCGCGACCCTTTCGCAGACCGATGCCGATGTCCAGGCATCCGGCAAAGTCACCGTGGTGAGTCCGGCCGTGGATGCCAACAGCACAACCGTCGAAATCTGGGTGGAGGCGGCGAATCCAGGTGAGCGGCTGCGCCCCGGAGCCACCGTTCACCTGTCGATCTTGGCCGCCACCATCGCGGACGCAGTGCTGATTCCTCCCGATGCCGTCCTGCCCAGTCCATCGGGAGGTTTAGCGGTCCTGGT
>JBBQUE010000420.1:0-4151 GCA_038212805.1 Bryobacterales bacterium
CAGGGCGCGCGCGATGGATCCACGTTGCTTTTGTCCACCCGAGAGCTGATGCGGACGCCGCCCGGAAACATTGCGCAGCCGGAACCGGTCCAGCATCTCATCCACCCTTTCCGGTCCAGCCGCGACAAATTCCAGATTGGCCCGCAGCGTCATGTGCGGAAAGAGCGCGTAGTTTTGGAAGACGTAGCCGGTCCTCCGCGCCTGGGGAGGCAGATTCACTCCGGCCGCTGAGTCGTAGACGGCTTCGCCATCAATCGAAATCCGCCCGTGATCCGGTCTCGTCAAACCCGCAATAGAATCAAGCGTGAGCGTCTTTCCCGAACCGCTGGGACCAAACAACACCGTGACCGCGTCTCGCGCCACGAACGCGACGTCCAGCATGAAGCCGGCGTAACGCTTCTGAATCCGCGCGTCTATCATGAGACCATCATGCTGCCGTAGGGCGCGTCAGGCGATTGGCCAGCGCCAGAATGACAATCGCGATGGCTGAAATCAGCACCACCAAAGTGCGCGCCACCGCTCCGTCTCCGGACTCCACTGCGTCATAGATGGCGATCGCAACGGTCTGGGTCCGGCCCGGAATATTACCCGCGATCATCAGCGTAACGCCAAAATCACCCAGGGCGCGCGCAAAGGCCAGGGCTGCCGCGGCCGAGATGGAACGCTGCGCCAGCGGTAGAGTGACCCGCCAGAAAAGCTTCCACTCCGAAGCTCCCAGCGTCCGCGCGGCGCGTTCATAAGAGCGGTCAACGCTTTCGAACGCCGCCCGTGCCGACGTAATCAGCAGAGGCGCGGAATGAAACAGCGCAGCTACCACGGCGGCTTGCCAGGTAAACACCAGAGGTTGGCCAAAGGCGGCCTCATAGACCTGTCCCAACGGGCTGGCGCGGCCTAAGGCGATCAGCAGATAGTAACCTAAAACCGTCGGCGGCAAGACAAGGGGAAGGCTGACGGCCGCGTCCAAAACTGCCTTGCCCGGAAACTTCCGGTTGGCCAATAGCCAAGCGATTCCCAGGCCGAGGACAAGTGATAGCATGGTCGAAAGAAATGCCACGCGAAGACTCAGCCACAGCGGAAACCAATCGATCGTCATGGATAAGTGATTGTAACTGGTTGCTGGCGTTCTGCCTGCTTCTGGCGCTTCCGGTGATGGGCGCGGACGATTCCTGGACGAAAGTGCGGGCGCTCGAAAGCGGCACTGAGCTTCGTGTCACTAAGAAAGGCACAAAGCAACCCCTGCTGCTCAAAATGGACGAGGCCACCGCCGATACCTTGCTGGCGGTCTTAAAGAATGAGCAGGTTTCCATCCTCAAGGAACAGATCGATCAGATTGATTACCGGCCCAAAGCCGGGGCCCGGAAGATGGTGCGGGAAACGAAAACCACGGTTGAAGATCCGAATAAGAAAGCGCCGCTCCCAGCCGGTCCGCATCCGGCCAACGTACCCGGGATGTCCACTTCCAGTAATGTCATCTTTGGATCCAAGCCCGATTTCGAAACCATCTACCGGCGTTCGCCCAGCCCGCGCCCGGTACAATAGGGCATGGCAAAGCTGGCTTTGATTTACGGAATGCGGTTGCTTCCGGCCGATGAACTGGAATCCGTCGGGTCTGCTGAGATCAAGCTTGCCAACGGCAATACCGCGCAGGTAACCATGCACCTGATTGAAGGCGGGGAGAAGGAAATCCGCGATCAGTTGATGCAATCCTTGGACGCTTTTTTTGAGTTCTATCCCGAACTGTAGTGCACCGTCGAACCTTCGTTTCCGGATGCTTGGGCGTGGCTGCGTCGGCCTTCGGGCAAGGCGTGGCGTCACGCGGCGTAACGGCGCAGCCTCGCGGAAAACTCTCCGGCCTGCCGTTCGCGGCTAAGTTCATCGACATCGCGCTCCAAGCCGGCCTGGTTCATCCGGTGATCTATGGCGGCGTGGATAAGAAAGATTTCATCCTTGAGACAGTGGGCTGCGGGTGCGCGTTCATCGACTACGACAACGATGGGTGGATGGACCTGTTTGTCCTGAGCGGGACGCGAATTGAGAATCCTCCAGCCGATTCCACCAACCGCTTGTACAAGAACAATCGCGACGGCACCTTTACCGATGTCACCACAAAAGCCGGCCTCTTCCGTACCGGTTGGGCTTCGGCCGTCTGCGTGGGAGATTTCAATAACGACGGCTTTGACGACATGCTGGTCACCTACTGGGGTGGCTTCGTTTTGTACCGCAACAACGGCGATGGCACATTCACCGACGGCACCAAAGCCTGGGGACTGACGCCCGACCCCACGCGCTGGTATTCCGGCTGCAGTTTCGTGGATTACAATCGCGACGGCCACCTGGATCTGTTCCTTGCCAGCTACTTGCAGTTCGATTTCAAGAGCGTGCCCAAGCCTGGTGAAAGCAGCAACTGCAATTGGAAGGGTTTGCCGGTGAACTGTGGCCCCCGCGGCCTTCCGCCGGGGACCTGCACGCTGTATCGGAACAACGGGAAGGGCGCTTTCACCGACGTGAGTGAAGCGGCGGGCGTGAAGAAATCCATCACGGGCTACGGGATGACCGTGGCCGCGGCCGATTTCGATAACGACGGGTGGCCGGATATTTACGTGGCGTGCGACTCCATGGCCAGCCTGTTCTTCCGCAACAATCACGACGGTACGTTCCGCGAAGAAGGCCTGCTGCGCGGCGTCGCTTTGAACGAAGACGGTATGGAGCAAGCCGGCATGGGCATCGGCGTGGGCGATTATGATCTGGACGGCCAACTGGACGTCTTCAAGACCCACTTTGCCGACGACACCAACATCCTTTATCACAACGACGGGAAAGGAAATTTTGAGGACGTCACGGCGCGCAGCGGCCTGGGTGTGGAGACCCGCTTCATCGGTTGGGGCGCAGGGATTGTAGACCTGGATAACGACGGCCTGCCCGATCTTTTTCTGGTAACGGGCAACGTCTATCCCGAGATTGAAAAGAAGCTGCCCAATTATCCCTGGAAGACGCCCCGCGTGGTTTTCCGTGCGTTGGGAGGCGGCAGGTTCGAAGAGCTCATCGATGAGGCCGGGCCTGGGATCGCGGCACCCCATGCCAGCCGCGGGTGCGCCTTCGGAGACTTCGATAACGATGGGGACATCGACATTCTGATCGTGAATCTGAATGAGCCGCCGTCGCTGCTGCGCAACGATCTGAGCGGGAACAATAACTGGATCAAGCTGAAGCTCACGGGCACCAAATCCAATCGCGGAGCTATTGGAGCCCGCGTGCTCTGCCGGTATGGCGGCCGCCAGCAGGTGCAGGAAGTGATGAGCCAGTCGAGCTTTTATTCGTCGAACGATCCGCGTTTGCATTTCGGCCTGGGCACGGCCAAGACCGCAACGCTGGAGATCCGTTGGCCGTCAGGTCTGACGCAAACGCTAAAAGATGTGGCGGTCAACCGGATCCTGAAAGTGACGGAAGGCGCGAGTTAGGCAGGCGAAACCGCCCGCCCCGCCACGGCCAAGCCGGTTGGTTTGAGAGGTAGGACAGGCGGGTTCGTTGGTCCCGGTCTCTGGCCACAGGTCTTTGTCAGCGGCAGGCAAATTGGCTTTTTTCAGGCCATTCTCATGCCCCTTGCAATACCGGGCTTGCGCTTCCACCAGATCATCGGATTCAATAACAATACGCGCTCGTTCGTTGGCTGTTTCCGCAGCTAAGGCATATGACATCGCCATGGTATGCAGTGGCGGCCACTTTAGATTGGGGTTTGGCCAGTTCAATGGCTTCCGTCAAGTGTCGGCGCGCCTCCACGTAAGTAGTCGCCTTTGAGATCGAGCGCGATGCCGTCCGCCAGATGGGCGTCGTACAGCTCCGCGTGATCCTCAGCGCTTGACCATAGAGTGCCAGTGCCTCGTCCTGTTTCCCTTCGTCGGTTTGGGCCAAAACAGCGCCAAGCGTGAGCAGAGAGCAGCACATGACAGCAGAAAAACGAGGTGCCATCACTGCGATTATGCCATTCAATCGCCGTGGTGGTGTAGGCTCTCCACCTCAAACGCACGCTTTTTCCCGGTGGATACAATGTGCCCGGAATACTTCAATTTGCCGTTCAGAAAAAAATCCAGGGGCCGGTTTACCGGATAGTCGAATGTCAGGACATCGCCTTCGGCAAGATCCATCAGGTCTTC
>JBBQUE010000421.1:0-4147 GCA_038212805.1 Bryobacterales bacterium
GCCAGGATGCCAAAGCCAACCATGGCCCAGACATTGTGGAAGGAAGCGGGCACCAGCTGGTTCAGGTAGACAGCGTGGTTCAGGCCCGGTATGGTGAAGAGCGCCACCGGATTATCGGGCGTGTCGGGGCGCAGGACGCGATCAAAGATAGGGCCGATCAACAGCGCCATCAAGCCTTGGGAAAGCCCCACGCCGGCCATCAGGAAGACCGATCCGAACAGGGGCGCGGAGTAGGGCTTGGCGTAACGCAGCAGGCGCGCCAGCTCGCTCATCGTGGCCCGCTCACCTTAGCCAACTCATCGGCCAACTCATCGAGGTTCCAAAATCGGCAGCAGCGCCAGGGCTTCCAGCACCTGATCCAACGTGATGGCGAGAATGCCATCGGGATGGGTGAGCACCTGGGCTTCAGTCTTCCACGGGGCCCAGATTACAGGGTCGGACGAGCCGAAGAGAACCACCGAGGGTACGCCGAACGCGGCCGCCATGTGGGCTGGCCCGCTATCGTTGCCGATGAACACCGTGGCTTGGGCGAGCATGGCCTTGATGCCGTCCAGGCTTGCGCCCACCACGCAGCGGAAGGGTGCGAACTCATCCAGGCTTTCGCCGGGGCCGGCAATGAAGACCGGCTCCAAATCAAGCATTTCCAAATGCTGCGCGATGGCGTGGAAATTTGCAGCGGGCCAGGTCTTATCAGGCGCCGAGGCTTTGGCATGAATCACGGCGATGGGTTTCGCTGGGGGCGCTGAGGGTTGCAGCGGGAACAGGCTGGCGCGCGGAATGGTTTGCGTGGGCACGCCCAAATGGAACATAGCGGAGGCCAGATGCTCGGCGGTGTGGACCTTGCGCTCCACGCCCAGGATGGTTTGGGCACGCGGGATCTGGACGTTGTAGAGAGCGCGAAAGCGGAAATGCTCAAAGCCTGCGCGCCAGCGGGCCCGGGACGCGAAGGTGAGTTGCGAACTGGTGGAGCCTCCGTGGAGATTCAGAGTGAGGACGGGCTTCCATCGCAGGATGGCGGCCGTGGTGGGGGAAAGCACCGCATCAAGCGCGGGATTGCCCTCGAACACGGGCGCGAAGCGGTCTTCCACGACGACAGCCAGGCTGAGATCCGGACGGAACTGTTTGAGCAGCGCGAGGGCGGGCGTCGTGAGGACACAATCCCCGAGCGACCGAAGCCGCACCACGGCGACCCGCGAACCCGGCGCGATCCGCTGAAGTACGTTCTGGGTCATTCCGTGGGCAGTTTAGTCTTCAATCTTGGCATCATCAATGAGCATGACCGGAATGTCGTCGCGAATGGGATAGACGCGGTGGCATTGGACGCACTTCAACCCGGTCTGATCCGGTTTCATTTCAACGGTCGCCTTGCATAGCGGACAAACCAGGATGTCGAGGAGATCTTTACTGATAGCCATTCCGACTCACAGTGTATCAGGAAGGCCGTGCAACGTTGGCGGGCGAGATTCAGGCCTGGCATGAACAACTACGTTAAACGGTCGTATTCATCATGACCACCAATGAAGATCCAGACGATCTCCGAGTGGCTTAGCCGTCCAATGGCGCGGTGATACATGCCGATCCGAACGGAATACAAATCCTTCGTTCCCGCGAGTTTCTTGAAATCAAGGGCCCTGTGGGAAGGGTCTCGTTTGAACATGCGGTGGGCGCTTTCAGCCTGCTTTCGAATTTCCAGGAGAAGTAGCCTGGAAGCCGTTCCAAAACTTGGGAGTGGCTCTGGATCTGATCAAAGAATCAGTCTGTCCAAATCCAGCGTTGCGCCCTGCCGATCCTGCTCGACGGCTTCTTGAGCCATTTACTGAAGAATGTCCCATTTTGAGGCAAAACCAGCTTGCCAGTGCTTTCTCCCGCAGTGCAGTCATGCTTCGAGGTTAGCAAAAGTAAAGCGGGATTCCCCTCCGATCACTAGGGTACCGGGAACCATCGCCGACTCCGGCGATTCACCGCTACATTCCACTTTGGGATGCGGCCTAGGGTCAATTCAGAGGTCGTCGGGCTTCAAGCTCGTTCGCTTTGCGATGCGAGCCAGAATCTTGGGTCCGATCTCGTCTTGATCGTGAAAGGAGAACTCATAGTCCTCGCGATTCGGGTGGACCAGAAGCCGGTGGGAGGCACGTTGGTGCTTCACTTGCCAACCAGTTCTTTCCAGCGCCGGGAGGACGCGACGCGCTTTAGTGGCTGGCCAATTGCTCGTCGGGAATCGAGAAGGAAACGGCGAGCGCTGAGGAAGCCATTTCACCATGAGCGATACGATCCTCGATCACCTCAATGGCTAACCGCTCGGTCTTGCCGATAGCTTCATCCCGCGTGTGGCCGTAGCGCATTACACCTGGCAATTCGAGAGCTTCAGCGATCCAGCGGCCGTCGTCCTCACGGTCCAACTCGATGGTCAGATTCACGCCTCCATCGTAACCTGTCGCGGCCGAAAAGCCGTTTAGCCCTACTGCGTGGGGGCGTAATAGCCGCGGCGATAGTAAGTGCGCAAGTTCAGGGGTTCCGGTGTGGGCGTCAGCCGGAGCTTCACCTGCCGGTATTTTCCGTCGCGCACAGGGTTAGTGGAAGAATAGCCCAGCAGGTATTCGTTCCGCAGTTCGTTCCCCAGTTTGTCGCTGAGGGCGGGCAGGTCTTGGATGCGGTCCACCGTATATAAGCGGCCGCCGGTTTGTTCGGCCAGATCCCCGAGTAGAATGGGTCCGTTTTGTTCTTCGGAGGTCGATTTCCCAGGCTTGGCCAATCCAAAAATGCCGAGAGCGAAGAGTTGCACGTCCGACTCCAGCAAAGCCACGCGGGTTTCGCGAACGTTGTGACGGCTGCAATTATCGCCGCCATCGGAAATAATCACCAGCGCCTTGCGTAGATTATGGGCTTTCTTCATCTGGGCGGAGGCCAGGTAGATGGCATCCAACAGGGCGGTGCGTCCAAAGGGCTTGGCGCGCTGGATGCGGCTATAAATCTCACCGGTATCGGTGGTGAAAGGAACGGTCAGGCGGGCGCGATCGTTAAATTCAACCAGGAAAAACTCGTCGCCGGGATTTGCGGACTTCAGAAATATAGCAGCCGCTTCGGAACATTTTCCGGTTTTATTTCCCATGCTGCCGCTGGAATCGAGCAGGATTCCGATGGAAAGGTTGGCGTCGTCCTTCGCGAAATGAGTGATCTTCTGTTCGGAATTATCCTCGAAGACCTGAAAGTTTTCCTTGCGGAGGCCGGTGACCGCGGTCCCCAGCGGCGTGGTTACGTGGACCGGGATCAGAACCAGGGATGAATCAACCCGGAGATTCGCCTGTGGCATTCTAGGGGAGGCGGGAGCATCCGCCGCGGCGCAGGGAAAAACGATTCCGGCGCTGATGAAGGCATAGACCAAGGCCCGCAAGGGCACCAGCCGCACAAACTTTGCCATGCCAATCATGGTAACAAAAGGATGGAAACAATGATTACTTTAGCGGACGCACGGCGGTTGATTGCAGCAGCGGAGAAGAAAGCCGAAGAGATCGGCCAGCCGATGAACATCGCGGTAGTGGACGCGGGGGGGAACCTGGTGGCGCATGTCCGGATGGACAACGCGTGGCTGGGCAGCGTGGACATTTCCATCAATAAAGCCTGGACGTCGCGGGCCTTTGACATTACTACGAAAGACTTGGGCGAGAACAGCCAATCCGGCGATCAGTTCTTCGGGATTCACGCTTCGAACCATGGACGCGTAATGATCTTCGCGGGCGGAATTCCGTTGAAGCGCGGAGGCCAGGTAGTGGGCGGTATCGGAGTGAGCGGCGGTTCTGGCAAACAGGACCATAGCGTGGCCGAAGCCGGGGCCCACGCACTCTAGCCTCTTGCCAAAACGCATTTTATTGCAGGTGGTTTCGCCCATTGTGCTCAGCTTGGTGGGTGCATTGCTGTCGCTGGCTTTGTTCCATTGGCTGGCGGACGAAATGCTGGAAGGCGAAACTCTGGATTTCGACGAGGCCGTGAGGGCGTTTGTGCATCGGTTCGCATCGCCCGTCCTCACCACCGTGATGAGCGCCATCAGCAAATTCGCCAGCCTCCCCACGGTGCTGCTGGGGTGCGTGGTGGCCTGCGCCTTGCTGGTGTGGAAGCACCGGCGGGCGGAAGCGGTGCTGGTGCTGATTAC
>JBBQUE010000422.1:0-4147 GCA_038212805.1 Bryobacterales bacterium
AGCGGGATAAACGGTCTACTGAAGAATCGGCCTACCTGACCGGCCTGGTGTATCCGAACCGCCACCTGCAGGAACGCTATTATTCCATCCTGCCTTTCCTGGCGTGGCACGGCATGGACCTGCTGGACACGCTGTATGACGCCGTGAATCTGGAATGCCCCGATCACCGGATCCTGGTGATTTAATGAAAATCAATACGGTAAAGCAAGCCTTGGCTGAGGGCAAAGTACAACTAGGCTGCAGCTTCGGGCAGTTGCGATCCATCGACGTAACCCGGGTGCTGGCGGCTGCCGGGTTCGACTGGGTGTTCGTGGATTGCGAGCACGGTGGCTTCGATTTTTCAACTGTCCAAGATGTGTGCCGGATGGCGGACTACGTGGGTCTGTGCGCCGTGGTGCGCGTTGCGGATCTGGAATATTCGCTGGTGGCGCGATCCTTGGACGTGGGCGCGCAGGGCATCATGTTCCCGCGGGTGGAATCGCCGGAACTGCTGGAGGAAGCTGTTAGTTGGACCAAGTTCCCGCCCGTGGGTATCCGTGGTTACGGGCTGACGCCAATTCATGTAGACCACGCCAAAGCTTCTCTGCCGGAGATCATCGCCCACAAGAATGCCCATACGCTGGTGGTGCTGCAGATCGAAACCGCGCGTGGCGTGGAGGCGCGAGAAGAGATTCTGTCCGTTCCAGGCATTGACGCAGTGATGATCGGGCCGGCCGATCTGTCCATCTCGCTGGGTGTGCCCGGCCAATTTGAGCATCCGAAAATGATCCAGGCCATGGAACAGATTCGGGATACCTGCAACGCGAAAGGCATCGCTCCAGGCACCCAGACTCGTACGCTGGCGCTGGCGAAGTTCTGGAAGGAACGCGGGATGCGGTTTCTGGGATGCAGCAGTGAGGCGGGGATGCTATTGGAGCGCGGATCGGAAGTGGTGCGGGAACTCAGGTAAGGGTGGTGGCGGAAGTCGGGGTCGAACCGACACGCTCAGTGAAGAACGGCAGATTTTGAGTCTGCTGCGTCTGCCAATTCCGCCATTCCGCCATGGAACGCGACTCCCTGATTGTAACCCATCCGCAGGGTATCCTATGGGCATGTCGTTAGAAATGACGCGCCGGCAAATTGCGATTGCCCTGGCAGTACCAGTGGCGCTGACCGGACAGGCCGCGCCTCCTGCCGCGCCTCCTGCCGCGCCTCCCGTGGATGAACTGGAAGCATCGCGGGCCCAGATTCGCCAGAACGTGGAACGCCTGGCCAAAGTGGAACTTTCATTGACGACCGAACCCGCCGTGCATTTCCGGCCGTAAAGGAGCACCTCATGGCTGCCGTTCCGGACGACGTCTTCTTCGCCACCACTGTTGAAATAAATCAACGCTTGAAAGCGCGCGAGTTCAGCGTGGTGGAACTCACGCGCGCGTTTTCAGACCGGTTGGAACGGCTGGGTCCGCGCTATAACGCGCTGGCGTTATCCATCCGGCCCCAGGCTCTGCGCGCAGCCAAGGAAGTGGATGGCGATATGAAGCGCGAGCGGTTTCGGGGTCCACTGCAGGGAATTCCGTTTGCGGTGAAAGATCTGCTGGCGTACAAGGGCCAGCCCACCACGTGGGGCGCTAAACCGTATGCCGGGCAGGTTTTCGACTATACGGCCGAATCGTTAACGCGGCTGGCCGGGACGGGCGCGGTGCTGATTGGAAAACTCGCGATGGTGGAACTGGCCGGAGGCGGCGGGTACCGGATGGCATCGGCATCGCTGACCGGGGCCGGGTTGAACCCGTGGGATAAGTCACGCTGGTCGGGCGGGTCGTCCAGCGGGTCCGGGATCGCGGTGGCAGCTGGGTTGGTCCCATATGCGTTGGGCTCGGAGACGTCGGGATCCATCTTGTGGCCCAGCGCGTATTGCGGGGTCACCGGATTGCGCCCCACTTACGGGTTGGTGAGCCGCCACGGAGCCATGCCGCTTTCGTGGAGCATGGACAAGATTGGACCGATCTGCCGGTCGGCGGATGATTGCGGGCATGTGCTCCACGTACTGGCAGGCAAGGACGGCAAAGATCCCGCATCGGCCGGAAAGAACTTTTACTATACGCCGGAATATAGCCGCCCGTTCAAGGATCTGAAGATCGGCTACGCGGCGGCGGATTTCGATCAATGGGTGGACGCGGAGGCGCGGCCGGACTTCGCCAAAGCCCTGGAGACCATGCGGGGATTGGGCGCGCAACTGACTCCGGTGAAGCTACTGGACCTGCCCTATGCGGCCATTGCGAGCACCATTATCCTGGCGGAAGCCGGGTCTGTATTTGAGCCCCTGGTGCGGAGCGGCGACGTGGATTTGCTGGCGGATCGCAAGCAGGCCTCGGGTTTGCGGGCAGCGCTGGAGATTCCGGCCAAGGATTACCTGCGCGCCATGCGCCTGCGTACGTTGGTACAACAGGCATTCCACGAACTGTTCGCCGCGGTGGATGTGGTGATCACGCCCACGCGTCCTGGCGGAGCTCCGAAGGTGAGCCAACCCCTGGCCGCCGCCCCGTATGATCGCGAAGGTCCGGCGGAGCGCGGGTTAACGCAGCACATTCCCGCGGGTAATCTTGCTGGCGTGCCGGCGCTTTCCTTGCCCTGCGGCTTCGCGGCGGGCCTGCCGATTGGAATGACGGTGATGGGTCCTCCATTCTCGGAAAACACCCTGTTATTGGTGGGGCGCGAATTCCAGAAAGCCACGGACTGGCACCGGCGCCGTCCCCCGGTTCCCGCCACCTGAAGCGTTATCATCGGGATAGTATGTTCCAGATCAACCGTGGTACGCCCGTGTATGACGTAGTCATTATCGGGTCGGGCGCGGGCGGTGGCACGGTAACCAAAGTCCTGACGGATATGGGGATCTCCGTGGCGCTGCTCGAAGCAGGCGGACCCTTGAATCCCGCCAAGGATTTCAAAGAACACCAGACCCCGTATCAGGTTCCGCACCGCGGGATTGGCGACGGCGGCGCGGGTTATTTTGGAAAACAGAAGCAGTGGCCTTTTGGCTATTTCGCGGCTACATTCGGCGGCTGGGAGATGGATGGCGAGCCGTATACCGTGGCCGAAGGCAGCAAGTGGAACTGGTTTCGCTCGCGCGTAGTGGGCGGACGTACCAACCATTACGGACGCATTTCGCTTCGTTTTGCCGACTACGATTTCGCGTCGTATTCGCGCGATGGCTTAGGCGACGACTGGCCGATCACCTATGACGAACTGTCCCCGTATTATGACAAGGCTGAAAGCTTTATCGGCGTAACGGGCACCAAGGAAGGGATCCGTAGCGCCCCCGATGGCATGTTCCAGACTCCGCCCCCGCCGCGCGTCCACGAAGTACTCACGCAGCGGGCCTGCAAGAAGCTGGACATCCCGTGCATTCCTTCGCGGCTGGCGGTGATTACGCAGAACACCAACGGGCGTCCAGCCTGCCATTACTGCGGGCAGTGCGGACGCGGTTGCGTGAGCGCCTCGAATTATTCATCCAGCCAAGTCCAGATCTTTCCGGCGATGAAGACCGGGCGCGTAACGCTATTTACGAATGCCATGGCGCGGGAGCTGATCACCGATGCCTCAGGTAAGGTGAGCGCGGTTTCCTACATCGATAAAAACACGCGCACGGAGAAGCAGATTCGCTGCCGGACGGTGGTGCTTGCGGCGAGCGCCTGCGAATCGGCGCGTCTGCTGCTGAATTCGAAGTCCAGCCGGCATCCGGATGGCCTGGCGAATAGCTCAGGCGTGGTGGGCCGGAACCTGACGGATAGCGTAGGCTATTCGTTGAACGCGCACATTCCGTCGCTGGATGGTTTGCCGCGGCACAACTCCGATGGCATGGGCGGCATGCACGTCTATGTACCGTGGTGGCTGTGGGACAAGAAGGAGAAGGAGTTCCCGCGGGGTTACCACATTGAGATCGGGGGCGGCTTCGGCATGCCGGGCATTGGATCCTTCCATGGCGATTGCGAGCGGCATGAGGGTTACGGCAAGGGTCTGAAATCGGAAATCCGGGAGCGCTACGGCTCGTCCGTCCACCTGGCCGGGCGCGGCGAGCAAATCCCGAACGAGTACACCTACTGCGATATCGATCCGCACGTGGTGGACCGCTGGGGCATCCCGGTGCTGCGCTTCCACTTCAAGTGGA
>JBBQUE010000423.1:0-4147 GCA_038212805.1 Bryobacterales bacterium
TGCCCGACACCATCAACCTGCCAATGCCGATACGCGGCAAAAAAACGGAAGATGCGCGTATCGCGATCAGCAGTCCCGCGTTCAGCACCAGAAAGTAATTCCCTACCGTGATGAAGTTCGAATCCAGGTGATATCCCCAGGCTGGCAGGAAGGCTCCCAGCGTTGAGGTGAGCATACCGAACAGGAGAAATGCGGATAGAGCCCGCCTGGATTGGGAGGCGTTGAGGACGTGCGACTCAAGCGACATTGCGGACGCAGCAGCCAAAAACAAGTATAACCCCCATTTCTATGAAAAATCATAGGTTACGGGACGTTCATTTACCGAAAGTTGAATTCCGGACTGAAGAGACCCCTGTTTGCGGTGGCAAAGTGCATTCGACTGATGTGTTTGTCAATACTCCCGCTTTGGGTGTCCACTTGCTAACCCGGAATGCATCTGGGTCAATTTTGCGGTTGGGATTGCCTCCTGATGGTCTCCGTCAAGCCCTGCCTTCGAGCGGGGCTTTTTTTCTACTCTTCCCTGATACCCCTGCTCATTGTGTTCCGTCCGCGGTAACGCCTGCCCGTAGCGGCATGAAAGAAAGTATTTGACAACAAAACGGATTTCGTTCTAAGCTAAGGGATCACTGAAAAAGGAGGTGGTCCAGTCTAAGATGGTAATTAGTTGTAGTGACAAGCAGATTGAGATAGACCCGCGAGAGGTGGCCGACTCTTAAGTCGACCGCTCTGACGTTCCAAGGTTTCGTCCAGTGACGAGGCCGCCGTTCCTCCGGATCGGCTACCTACTATGCGGACGCAATACGGCCACAGGATTCGCCTGGGCCCCCTTTACCCCTGCATGGCTTTTTGCTGTGCAGGGGTTTTCAGTTTTTATTCAAACAAATCCGGCTGCTCCCGCGTAATCATGTCCCACAACGGCTGAAACTGGAACCATCCGGCTTTGGTCGATCCCACCTGCCCTCTGGTATGCAGGGCGTTCTCATGGGAGATACGCACCGGCGTTCCGGCTGCCTGCGCCAGTAGCTGCGCCTGGCAACTGCGGTCCATGGTGATAAACCACCAAACGGCCTGATCCACCGTCTCGCCAACAGTTAATAGTCCGTGATTGCGCAAGATTACCGCCTTGCGGTCTCCCAACGCGGTGGCAATCCGCTCACCCTCGGACGTATCCGTAACCACGCCTGTGTAATCGTCGAACACCGCGTGGTCCTCATAGAACGCACAGGCATCCTGCGTAATCGGGTCCAGCGTCTTGCCCAGCGTTGACCAGGACTTTCCGTACATGGAGTGAGCGTGCGCTGCCGCCACCACATCCAGGCGGGCGTGATGCACCTGGGAATGGATGGCAAACGCCGCCACGTTGACGGGCCGGTCGCCCTCCACCACATGGCCTTGCCCGTTCACCAGAATCAGGTCCGACACCCGGATCTGCGAAAAATGCATGCCGATCTGATTTACCCAGCAGTGGTCAGCCAGTTCCGGATCGCGCGCAGTGATATGTCCGGCCACGCCTTCATCGAACCCGAATTTGGCGAACAGCCGGAAGGATCCGGCCATCCGTTGCTTGCGATGGCGCCGTTCCTCGGCCGCGGTGGCGAACTGGGGAGGCACGGGAATTTTCAAGATTTTTTCAGGAGCTTCCGTCATGCATCTGAGCATATCGCAAGCGGTAAACTCGCAGATGGAGGCCAGTATGTCACGACCTATCTGCTTCATGATCATGCCGTTCAGCACCAAGCCAACCGGCGCAACCCTGCCCGGGGCTCCCGACAAGGTCAATTTCGACCGCCTGTGGGAAGCGGCTTTGCGCCCAGCCATCGATGAAGCGGGCTATGACCCGGTCCGGGCCAGCGAAGACATGGGTGCTCTGATCATCACCGAAATGCTGGAGCGCCTGGCCATCTCCGATCTGGTCATTGCCGACGTATCCATCCCCAACGGCAATGTCTATTACGAGATCGGCATCCGCCATGCGGCGCAAAAGCAAGGCTGCATCATGATTGGCGCAACGTGGTCCCAGCCCCTTTTCGACCTGAACCAGATCCGCCAGGTCCGGTATCCCCTACCGCAGGAATCTATTAGCGACGCCACCGCGGCTGAGATCATTCCCATTATCAAAACCGCCATTGCAAACCAGGGCGCTTCCCCTTTTTATGAAGTGTTCCCGAAATATCCCGAGTTCGAACTGCAACGCTCTATCGCGTTCAAAAAGACCGTCGAAGAACTCTCCCGATTTCAAGCTGAGATCATTGCCATACGAAACGCCGGGAAAGCCGAGGGCCGCGAGCGCGCTCTCAAACTCCGGGACACCTATTATTCCGGCGGACCCGTCCAGAAAGCTATCGCTATCGAGCTGCTTCTGACCCTTCGCGACTGCACCGATTGGAGCACAACGCTGGAGTTCATCGACGGCATGCCCCAGCAACTACGCGACTCCCCCCTGGTGAAGGAACAGCGTGCCCTGGCGCTCTCCAAGGCCGGCGATCATGACATGGCGATTGGGGCCCTGCGGGAATTGATCAAGCTTTCAGGTGATTCCTCGGAACGCCGCGGTCTTCTGGGCGGACGGTACAAGAAGAAATGGAAGATCTCCAAGAGCCCGCAGGATCTGGATAGAGCTATCGCCGAGTACGAGGCCGGCATGAAGCTGGACTTGAACGACTACTATCCCTCTTCCAACCTGGCGCGTCTTTACCAGACCCGCAAGCGTAAGGGCGATGACGCCAAGGCACGCGTATCGGCCGCAGTCGCCTTAACTGCCTGCGAACGCGCCAAGCTGCGCAATGCCAACGGCGAGTGGCTGAACCCTACCCTGCTGGGTGCGGCTTTCGACGCGGGTGACGCGGAGAAGGTGCGGGAGCTGGCCGATCAGGTATCGCTCGAAGGCCCAGCGGCCTGGAAGCTAGAGACCACTCTCGACGATTGCAGAACATCTGCGCAGCTGTATGATGAGCCAACTCGCGGCAAACTCCTGGCCATCGCCGATCAACTTGAGGCGCTCCTGACGGCCACGTAATTCGAACCGCGCTATGCTGTTCTGATGCAACGCAGGCAATTCCTGGCTTCGGCACTCGCAGGCGCACCGGCGCTCCCGCGGGGACGGTCTCTCCCAAACATCGCGATCATCTCCGCTGCCCATCCCCTGAAGACTTCAGCCGCATTGGCGGCAATTCAATCCGGCGCGCACGTGTTTATTGAACAGCCTTACGGCCCGGACCCTTCCGAGGCCGTTCTGATACTCAAGGCCGCCCGGGCTTCGGACCGCGTGGTGCAAATAGGCGAACCGGAACCTTTGGCCATTCCCCGCGAATTCTCCTTCGTGCGGGCCTTCGCGCATCATCCGTATTCACCGGATTGCCGGCAGCAAACACTGGGGCACGCCGCCCGCTATTGGATGCTGCAGATTCTGACCGCGACGGGTGGCGCCCCCCCACATACGGTTTCCTCCACCGGGGGCCGTCATCTGGGCAACCATTCCTTGGACACTCAGGTGGCCATCTTCGAATTCGAACGTTTCACCTTTGAATGGGAACACCGGACCTACATCGCGGCGGGACCGGATCGTCCCCGCACCGGCGCTCTCTTTCAGGCCGCCGACCGTATCGTCGCCATGCGGCCCGACCACGCCACGCGGGCATCGTATGCGGCGTTCCTCGAAAACATCCGGGTAGGGAAGCGGCCTTTGGAATCGCTTGAAAGAGCGCATGTCGCAGCCGCCATGGTCCAACTGGCCGCGGTCGCTCAGCAGTTGCAGCGCCCCTTCCGGTGGGACTCTACCTAACCCGGCGCGGCCGGAACCAAACAGGTTCGAATCAGGAAAGTTGGAGCCTTGCCCTAAGTGCCTTCCAACTCCGTGCGGATCTCGGCCGCCACCCGGCGTGCCTCCTCAATCGCTCCGATCTCAAAACTGATCGCTCCCACCCGCGGATGCCCGCCCCCGCCATACCGTTCGCAGATGGTGGCCAGGTTATGCGATGGCTCCCCTGGAGCCCACGGATTCGACCCCACCGAGACTTTGGTTCTGAAGCTGGATGTACTCACCGAAACAGTATAGGTAGAATCCGGGAATAGGGAATAGGGTATGAATTTGTTATATCCTTCGATTCCGTACCCGATCAGATCGAAAAAAATCACGCCATTCCGGTTA
>JBBQUE010000424.1:0-4144 GCA_038212805.1 Bryobacterales bacterium
GTAAGACCGATCCCGGGATATAGAACTTGTCGCGTGAGAGCTGTCTTTCCTGGCCGTTTTGCAGCTTTTCAACCAATCCGTTCTTGATGGGAAGCCCCAAGAATTGCGCCAGGTTAGTGGAACCTCCCACCGTAACAATGGTTCCGCCCGCTTCGACAAATTTCTTTAGTTGCGGAATGGTCTTGTCTGCGGTGACGCGCCCAAGCCACCCGCGATATTCTTCGGGAATCTCTTCCGGCTTCGGCTCACGGAAAAATCGTCCACCACCGCCGCGACCACCGCTATCCGCGCGCGGGATCCCGCCATCGGGGAAGACAAGCACGTCGAATTTGCTGGCCAAGTTACCTTGATCCAGCGTCTTTGCGTACACCACTTCAAACGGAAACTCAAATTGCTCAAAGACCCAGCGTAGCCAGCCTGAAGTCATCGAACCGCCGTACTGATCCCACAGCCCGATGCGAACCGGTTTTAGCTTATACGCTTCGCCTACCGGGTGCGTTGCAACGCCCTCTACCGTTAGGCCATACTGCGCCGCCGCCTTCTCCAGGATGGGACGGGTGTTCGCGCGCGCGGGCACCCACATGGTTCCAGGGCCGGCTTGTTTACCGGCCACCATCATGGGACTCTTCAACCAATACACTTCGTCCCCGTTCTTGAGCAGCCGGTTCACGACCACAAACGAATCGTTCACCTGATGGCTGATCAGGTAACCGCTGGGCTGCGCGGGTCCTAGGATCGTACCGGCAGGCGCCTGCTGCAGCCCGTTCACCTTCTCAAACGGGCCATCGAACGCCTCTAAAACCCGGTCGAACTTCACTCCCATCTGATACGCCAGCGTGTAACCGGTGACGTCATAAGGAGGAATCGGCGGGCCGCCGGGGAACTGGAAATCGTTCGGATGATCTTGAGGCTCGAACATATCGAGCACGTGCGGACGAAATGCCTGCGCGCTTTTAACAACCCATGAGCCTGCGGGATAACTCTTGTCCGCGACCTGGAAATCCGACTTTGCGCGCAGAACGGTGACTCCGTTCTTAATCAAGGTGTTGATGAATTTCGTGGCCGTCGGAAAGTCCGCCTGATCGGACGGGATGATGAAGCCGCGCGGATCACGCATCGAAGGATCGTGCAGCGCGCTGGCGTACAGCTTGGACGGAATAGCCGCGCCACGCGGATCGAAGAGCGGGGAAGACTCGGGCGGCCCGTCAATTGGCGCAGTTGCACTTTTGGGCTTGGCTGCTTCGGCTTCTTTCTCTTTAACCGCGATGGCTTTCACCGCCTCGATGCGCTGCGGAGTGACCGTCCAGGAATCCTGGTTTCCTTTCAGAATGGAATTACGGCCCATACGGTAAATGTTGAACAGGAAGTCTTCACGGTACTTAGACGCCAGATCGAGCACAGCGCGATTTGCAGTCATCGAGTACTCAATCGACTGGCGGAAATGCCACGTTTGGGGAGCAATCGGATACGGGAGATCGCCAGTCGGCAACTGCCGGGCGAGCACGAACGGGATTTCGACTGGAGTGGGACTGCCGATCATCTCGGTCAGTAGCCCGATCATGTTGTGGAAGTAAGTGGTGGTTCGAAGGCCGCCGTTGTACCACGTTGAGTACGGTGCTCCGCTGCGCATGGTCGCGCCGGGCTTGCCTTCTTCGGCGAAGCGGCTGTGCATGGCCGCGCCCACCATGTCGATCTGAAGCGGGACCAACGGGTCGAAGTGATAGTTGAACGGATCGCGGAAGGGCGGTGCGAATAGTACGGCCCCCGCAGGCCCCGTCTGGTGGTGATTGTACATAATCTGCGGGAACCACTCCAGATAGAGCTGATGATTCAGATTCGTGCTCTCCTTCATCGCCGACAAATAGAAATCGCGGTTGTTGTCATGCCCGATATATTTCTGCCAGAGACGCGGGACATCGTTCGGAGCTTTGCGCTTTTCGGGCACCGGCTCGCGCATGTACCAGCTTGAAACCAGCTCCATACCGTCGGGGTTCGCGTGCACGGCAAGGATGATCACGTCGTTCAAAATCCGCAGCGTCTCGGGATCGTTGCGAGTTACCATCTCGTACACAAACTCCATCAACTGGTGCGCGCCGAGAACTTCAGTGGCATGCAACCCGCCATCGATCCAGACCACAGCTTTGCCTTCATGCGCCAACACACGCGCCTGTTCGTCGGTCAGACCTTCAGCGGTGGCGAGACGCCGGGCGATGTCCTTGTAGTGCGCGAGTTTCTTGTGATTCTCGGGCGACGTGATGATGGACATGTACTGCGGACGCCCTTCCTCGGTCTGGCCAATGTCGACCAGCTTCATGCGGTCGGATTCGACCGCGATCTTCTTCCACCAGGCCGAGAGTTGGGTGTACGTGGCGAGCATGTAATCGTCGCCCACGTCGAATCCTAGCGCCTCCTTAGGCGTGGTGATCTTGCGGGACGTTTGCGCCGCCGCAGGATCGAGACAAATAAACGCGAGCGCAAGAACGCATGCACTCAGCCGTAAGAAAGTTTTGTGAGTGGCGAAAGACGCCATCCTGGTCCACTTTTCCCTGCAAATCTGAAGTGAGGTGGCGATCAGGATGGCCGTCTGGTTACATCTTCCCGCGGGCTAGAGCCGATCGGTCACTGAGCGAACACAGCTTCGCGGGCGCGAACCGGGCGCCGTCTTGGGTTCTGACTTCGTGTCAGTATCCATCGTAGCTGACTTTCGGGATTATCCAGTTCGAAGACGCGGAGCGCCACCGCGAGGATGGTTGCCTGAATCCCTGTTTCCGTCCAGATTAGCAGCGAGCTATACAAGGGAAGTGGATAGGGATTACCAATCTCGACCCATTCGTTCTGAATGAGGCGTATAACCCGGCATGCGCTTCCGTTGATGATGCGGATCCCTAAACCATTCTTGATCGTGTAATCCCGGAAATCTTGCATATACTTCATGACGGCTAAAAGCCTGGTTTGGACTGTGAATATTGTGTGAATGATTGTCAAGAAAAGGATGCACGCATGATCTCTAAGCTTTTCGCAACAGCGGTCGTAGGCGATTCCTTGCCTTCCATCTCTAAAGATACGTAGCCCTTATAGTTCGCACGCCGTAAGATGGTTGCTACTCGTTTGTAATCGAGGTTCAATGTATAGTACTCGCCGCCACCAAAATATGTTTTGAAGTGAACAATTCCGGCTCGTGGAGCAATTTTCTCAATTTCAGGATACGGGTCGATCGGGAAGTTGCCGATGTCGAGATTGATCCCCAGCCACGGTGAGTTTACGCCATCCACAATGCGAAACAGATTCTCGGTTTTGGTAGTGATGCCCCAATGATTCTCCAGCATGAGCATCACGCCGGCTTTCTCCGCCGCGGGAATGCAGGCCTTCATCGAATCGATACACCACTGGATGGCGTCAGCTTCGGTGTAACCCGGGATGGGCGGTTCATCTCCCTTGGCTTTCATCAGATCGTCGAACAACCGGATGGTGCGCCAACGTCCGGAGTTGATACGCACGGCGGGTATGCCCATGCGTTCAGCCATCTGGATCCCGTATTCGGTGTGTCGAATCGCCTGTCCGCGCTCATCCGCCCATGGCGATACGAAATCCTGGTGTATGGAAAACATAATGAGCGAGATGCCGTTGGTGAGAGCAGTCCGCTTCAGACGATTTAGGTACTGCGGCGATTCGTCTGTCATCTGACGATGTAGCACTTCAATGCCGCTGAACCCGAGGCTGGCGGCGTTTTCGATCACTTTGTCGATGGGGTATTTTTCGCCCTTGAAGTGCCAGTACGAGTAGCTTGAGCAAGAGAAGCGCGGAGCCGGTGCCGTTGTCGTAGGAGCGGGTTCAGCCGCAAGTGCCAGTGATGCCGCGCTGGCGGTGCCTGCAAGAAGATGGCGTCGAGAGAGAGACATGGACCCTATTGTAGGTCCAACCGCTTCGTCGCGGCTTTTTACGAGGGTGATCTTAACGGGATACTAATAACGAAACAGCCCCCACATTTTCCGGAAAGCACCGGATCTTCGTGCCGGCGGGGAGAACAACCGGTGTGCGGTAGAAGTACGGATGGTCGAACTCGGGCTTGAAATTATACAACCATAGCAACGGCTCAATCGACCCGCCCGGGAGTTCCGCCACCACTTGCACCGTCTTGCCTTCA
>JBBQUE010000425.1:0-4140 GCA_038212805.1 Bryobacterales bacterium
CGCGTTATTTCGTTCGATCCGTTGTCGTAATACCAGGGACCTAACCCGAGAAACCCGGTGGCGGGGAGCATCTTATAGCGCACCTTAGGATCCATCAGGTCCCCCGCGATCTGCGCCTTTACGAATTGGTCATAGGGCAAATCGTCGTTGAACGCCTGAATCACCCAGTCGCGATACAAGAAGGCATTCGGATAAGGGCGGTAGCCGCGCGGATTAGGATTGAGGCTCCGATAGTCGTCTTCGCCAAAGCGAGCGACGTCTAGCCAATTACGGCCCCAGCGTTCCCCATATTGAGGCGACACCAACAACCGGTCCACGACTTTGGCGAACGCGCCCGGTGACGCATCTTTCTCAAAAGCGGCAATTTCTTCCGGCGTCGGAGGCAGGCCAATCAGGTCCAGCGTGGCACGCCGGATCAGATCGTGCCGCGAAGCCGGACGCACGGGCTTCAAACCTTCTTGCTCCAGCCGCGCCAGAACAAATCGGTCAATATCTGTCTTAGACCACTTGGGGTCCTGAACGGGGGGAGGCATCACCGGCTTCAGCGGTTGGAACGACCAGAAGTTCCTGCGCTCGGGCGAAATCACGTATTTGCCGTCTTTGGGGGCGGCAGCCACCTGCGCACTCTTGGGCCAAACTGCTCCGCTTTTAATCCATGCTTCCAGGTTCGCTATCTCAGCCGGTTTCAGTTTCCCGCCCTTCGGCATGCGCAAGTCCTGGTTCAAATCTTTCACCCGCGCGATCAGCGAACTCTTCTCCGGGTTTCCGGGTACCACCGCGGGACCGTGCTCGCCTCCTTTGGTCGCGCCTTGCAAACTGTCCAGGCGCAGTCCGCCCAGCGCCGAATTTGTGTGGCAGCCAAAGCAGTTATTCGCCAACACTGGCCGGATCTTGGTTTCGAAGAACTCCGGAGACGCGGGAGTCTGCGCACGCGCAACCGAAACGGCAAGTAACAAAAATGTAGGACCGGAAGAACTCAAGCGGCGCATAAACTCCTATGCTGGGGAAGCTGGTTGGTTAACGTTTCGCCGGACATGGGCGTTTCAGGCGGTGGCTGAGGGCCTCTTTGAGGAGTATCACTTTGGGCTGGTGCTGTCAAGTTCGTCATGCCTCCTCATGCCTCCATGCCCATCTGAGTGAGCCGGTACCGCAACGCATTCCGCGTGAGTCCCAGCAGCCGTGCAGCCTGGCTCTTATTCCCCGCCGCGCGCTTCAACGCCTCCTTAATGATCGCCTGCTCATACTCGTCCAAAGTCATCCCATCCGGTAAAAAATACTCCCCCGAATTCGCTCCCGTAATTGATGCCCGGCTCCGCACTTGCAGATCCAGCCGGATATCGTCCGGGCCCAGCACCTTGCCGCTGGCCAACACCATGCTCCGCTCAATCACGTTTTCCAGCTCCCTGACATTGCCGGGCCACCCATACTGCGCCAGCTTCTGAATCGCCTCTTCGGAGATTCCCTCCGCTGGGCTCCCCAGATCCTTCCCGAGCTTTTTCACGAAATGCTCGGCCAGAAATGGAATGTCCTCCTTGCGTTCGCGCAGCGAGGGGATATTGATGGGCATGACGTTCAGACGATAATACAAATCCTCGCGGAACGTACCGTTCTCCAGCGCCGCCCGCAGATCGACATTGGTAGCCGCCACCACCCGGACATCAATGTGTTTTGTCTTGTTGCTCCCCAGGCGCTCAAACTCACGCTCCTGCAGTACCCGCAGCAGCTTCACCTGGATCGCATTGGGAACATCCCCGATCTCGTCCAGGAATACCGTCCCCGTGTCGGCCTGTTCAAACTTGCCCGGCTTGCTAAAATTCGCCCCTGTGAACGCGCCCTTCTCGTAGCCGAAAAGTTCGCTTTCCATCAGATTTTCCGGGATCGACGTGCAATTGATTTTCACGAAGGGCCGGTCAGCCCGCGGCGAATGATGGTGAATGGCGCGCGCAATCATGTCTTTCCCGACGCCGCTCTCCCCCGCCAGCAGCACCGTGGCGCGCGTTGGAGCCACCCGGCTCACCGTCGTGAAGATCTCCCGCATCGCGGCGCTCCGGCCCACGATGTTATCGAACTGGTACCGGTGCCCCAGTTCCTCCTTCAGCTGACGGTTTTCATCCCGCAGCGACCGCATCTCCAGCGCCTTGTTGACCACCGCCATCAGATGATCCAGCGAAAACGGCTTGGGCAGAAAGTCCGCCGCGCCCGCCTTCATGGCCTGGACGGCATTTTCCACGGTCCCAAACGCAGTCATCACGAGCACGGGCGTTCTGGAATCCTGCCGCCGCAACTGCGCCAGCATCTCCAATCCGTCCATACCCGGCAGCTTCAGATCGGTCAGAATCAGATCCGCCTGATCGCACAGCCGCATGGCCGCCTCCGCCGTCCCCGCCTGCAAAACCTCGAAGCCGGCGCTCTTCAGTTGCAACTCCATCACCCGCCGCAACTTATCCTCATCTTCCACCACCAGAATTGACCGCTTCATGCTCCCCTTCCTCCGGCCGGCAGGTAGACGCGAAACACCGTGCCCGTGCCGGGTTCACTTTCTACCGCAATCTTCCCCCGATGCTCATCCACAATCTTCGAAACAATCGCCAGCCCCAGACCTACCCCATGCTGCTTGGTGGTGAAGAACGGATTGAAAATACTTTCCATGTCTTCCCCGTCGATCCCCGATCCCCGATCAATCACCGCCACCTCCACCATGCCATCCACCGGCCGCGTCTTTACCGTTACCGTCCCGTTCGCCGGACTCGCCTGCGCCGCATTCGCCAACAGGTTCGAAAACACCCTCTGCATTAATTCTGGATCGAATTCAAACGGAGGGATATCGGGCGAATAATTTTTATAAATCGTGATCGGAAACGGGGGCCGGTGCCGTTCCACTTCGGTCACTGCCAGATCAATGACCTGGCTAATGTCCGCCACCTCTGGCCGCAGCGCCAGAGGCCGGGCGAAATCCAGGAACCGGGTGATGAGAGAATCGGTTCGATCCACCTCGCTGGAAATAAACTGGGCCATTTCGCGGGCCACTTCGTTTTCGTGCGTAACCGACCGTTCCAGCATCTCCGCTGAAGTCTTCATGGTACCCATGGGGTTGCGCAATTCGTGCGCCAGACCCGCCGAAAGCTGGCCCAACGCCGCTAGCCTCGCCGACCGGTTAGCGGCCGCCTCCGCTTTTTGCAAATTCATATTGGCCTCCGCCAAAAGTTCGGCCGCGTTCCGATAGCGTTCCGCCGCGATTCGTTTCGCCTCGGCCAACTGGTGGGTCAGGTATCCCACCATGGGTAGGCCGATAACCCGGATGGCCAGTACCCGCAGATCATCCGGCGGGATAAATTGCTCCGGACGCAGGAACAGAATGAACGACAGGTACGCTGAGCACGCTAACAGGGAACAGAGCAGCGTGCCCGCCAGTCCCAAAGACGTAGCCGCAGAGACCACCGGCAGCAGCAACAGCCAGTAGTAGCTGCTGGCCACGCCGTCCGTCCACCCCATCAGTGCATAACAAAGGATGAGTTTTACCGGAAATGTCAGCGCCGTCCCACGAGATGACGACAGAAACGGGATTTTCGGTTCCAAAATCTGAAAAATCGCCAGCAGGACGAGAATCACCACCGTCGCCGCCGATTGATCCGGGCCGAATACCACCAGCGCCGCAAAAAGCAGTACCCAAATCAGATCGGCGGGACGCATCCAGCCCGCTGCCCGCGCAAAATTCGTCGGTAAAGGTTCCAAGCTGCCATCTTATCTGGCTTTGTGACAAAATAGATCTACTAGCGGCCTTCATGCAAAATCTCACTCCCATCGTTTCGCCTGTCGCGGGCCCATCTGTGCCGGCCGAGGACAAAAATTCTTTTGCCAGCATCCTTTCAGAATTTGAACAGCAGCATCACGGCCAAGGCCAGGGACAAACGGTGCAGGGCACCGTGGTCTCCATTAGCCCCGAATCGGTCTTCGTGGATATCGGGCGCAAGATGGACGGCGTTATCCCCGCGGAACAGTTCCGGGGGCCCAATGGCGAACTGCAGATCAAAACCGGCGATTTGATGTTGGTTTCGGTCACCGGCCGGGACGAGGAAGGGCTTTACACCCTTTCCACAATCAAGGTGGAGCGCCCCAGGGACTGGAGCGCCTTTGAAAAAG
>JBBQUE010000426.1:0-4139 GCA_038212805.1 Bryobacterales bacterium
GCCAACACCATGGACATCATTCTGATGGTGGATGTTTATCATGAGCTGTCGCAGCCGCAGCGGATGTTGCGCGCCATGCGGACGGCCCTGAGGCCGGACGGCCGCCTGGTACTGCTGGAATACCGCAAGGAAGATCCCACCATCCCGATCAATCCATCTCATAAGATGAGTATCCCGGAAGTGCGCACGGAGATTGAAGCGGAAGGTTTCCACCTGGAGAAAGTGCTGGATACGCTGCCGCGCCAGCACCTGTTTTTCTTTAGCAAGACCGCTCACTAAAACGAAGCCACTATGTCTTCAGTCCTGACGCCACCCGCGCCCGTGAAACCCGGAGAGCAAGACTCGACAGGCCTGTCGGGACCCCGCATCCGCTGTCCCCTGTGCGATTGGTCTCCCCGGAAAGACGACGTCTGGGCCTGTTCCTGCGGCCACACATGGAACACATTCGATACCGGCGGGGTTTGCCCCGGTTGCCTCACCCAGTGGGGACGCACCCAGTGCCTGTCGTGCCACGGCTGGTCCGCGCATTCCGCCTGGTACGTTTACTAGCCTGTTCCACTCACTGCCTGGGCGTGTGCCATGCCGGGATCAGGAAGCGATCACCGCGGATACGGGTGCCCCCGCAAAATCGTAAACGCCCGGTAAAGCTGCTCCGCCAGCATCACCCGCGCTAACTCATGCGGGAACGTCATGGCCGATAACGACAGCAGCCAATCCGCCCGCGCCTTCCACTCTGGCGGCAGCCCGTCATGCCCGCCCACCAGAAAAATCAAGTCCCGCGCTTCCAGTTCCGCCTGCCCAATCACCCCCGCGAATTTCTGCGAATCCAGCACCTTCCCGGTGGGGTCCAGGAACACCTTCGCGGCCGATGGATGCCGCGCCCACAAATCGAACCGCTGCGGGTGAATCTCGCGCATCTCACACTTGGCGTATCGTTCGGACCGCTTCAAATACTCCTCCGCCATCCGGTTGGCGTGTGTGTCCCGCGGTTTGCCAATGTAGTAGAGATAAATGCGCATCGCCTTCCTAAAGGGTGGCACGCCTTCTAGTAAGCTAGTTTGTAAACCCAGATGAGCACCTTGTACGAGCTATTGATCCACACCCCGGATGGGAACACCCGCACCTTGGCGCTCAACCGCGATCGCATCACCCTGGGCCGGTCCAGCACCAGCGAGCTTTGCTATCCCGAGGATGTCGGCCTCTCCCGCCAGCACCTGTCCATCGAACGCCGTGGCAACGGCTGGGTTCTCACTGATCTTGGCAGCAAGAATGGCACCATGGTAAACGGCGCACGCATCGCCGGGCCGCACCTCATCAAGCTTACTGACCGCATCATGGCCGGCCACTTGACCCTGGAACTCGCCGCGTTCCAGCCGCCAGACCTCGAAAGTACCGTCATCTTCGTCGAAGGCGGATCCACCACGCCGGTTTCCAGCACCGTGGTCACCAGTCTGGCCGGCGTCCTGGCTCCGGAGAGGCCAATCGAAGGCGGCGCCCACATGCGCGCTTTGATCCGCGCCGGATGCGAACTGGCCGGGCACCGCCCTCTCCTCGAACTCTTCGACCTGATTATGGACCTCTCCATCGAAGCCGTAGGCGCATCCCGCGGCGTCCTCATGCTGCTCGAAAACGATGAGCTCCGCGTGCGGGCATCGAAAGGCGAAGGCTTCCGCATCAGCACCGCCGTGCGTGACCAGGTCTTGAACGAACGCACCTCGCTTCTGGTGCGCGATGCCCGCCTCGATCAGGCCTTGGCCGGGCGCATGAGCATTGTCGAGCAGCAGATCCGCAGCATTCTAGCCGTCCCGCTGCAAACCGAAAGCCGCGTCATCGGCCTGATCTATCTGGATTCCCCCCACTTCGTCCACGAATTCACCAAGGACGATCTCAGCTTGCTGACCGTGATGGCCAACGTGGCCGCCATCCGTATTGAGCACGCCCGCCTGGCCGAGGTGGAACAAGCCGAGCGCCTGCTGGCCAGTGAGATGGATCAGGCCGCTGTAATTCAGCGCGCCCTCCTGCCCACCGCCCCGCCCTGTATACCGGGGATCGACCTGGCGGGCTACAACGCCGCTTGCCGCACCGTGGGCGGCGATTATTACGATTTCATTCCCTACGACGATGGCCGCGTCGCGGTTCTGGTGGCCGACGTGGCAGGTAAAGGTATGCCAGCGGCGATGTTGATGTCGAATCTACAGGCACGCGTCCAGGTTTTGTTTGACGATCCCACCAACCTGGCAAAACTGGTCGCCAAGCTGAATCGCGTTGTTACCAACAACTGCCCGCCGAACCGCTTCATCAGCTTCTTCATGGGCGTGTACGACACCAAAACCGGCATCATGACCTATTGCAACGCCGGCCATAACCCCCCGCTGCTGGTGCGTTGCGATGGCTCAGTGGAGGAACTGAAGAGCACCGGCGTGATTCTAGGTGTTCTTCCCAACGCCACTTTCGAAGAGAAGACCTGCCAACTGGGCATCGGCGACGTGGTGGTGATGTTCAGCGACGGCATTACGGAAGCTTGCGGACCTGATTCGGACGACCAGTTTGGCGAAGAGCGCCTGGCCGGGGTGCTGCAACAAAACAGTTGCGATACGGCGCAGTCCATTTGCGACGCGGTCATGCGGCAGCTGAATCAATGGATGGGCACGGCACCCCCGGCCGACGACATCACCCTGGTAATCGCCCGGCGCACAGCGTAAAATGCCGCGGCGTCTTTTCTATTGCGATCATTACGCTATTCCCTTGCCGCCCGGCCACAAGTTCCCCATGAGCAAGTACCGCCAGGTGCGCGACTTGTTGGCGCAAACCGGCTTCTACCATTTCGAGTGCGCCCCCGTGGCCTCGCCCGGCATGGTGGAACTGGCTCACGATCCCGAATATGTCCGCCAATTTATCCAAGGCAACTTGCCTGCTTCGGCCATCCGGCGCATCGGGTTTCCCTGGTCTGAGGGTCTGGTAAAGCGTACGCTGGCTTCGGTGGGCGGTACGTTGGGGGCCACCGAAGACGCGTTTCGCGCTGGCTGGGGCGGCAATCTGGCAGGCGGCACGCATCATGCCTTTCGCGCGGAGGGCTCGGGCTTTTGCGTCTTCAACGACATGGCCGTAGCCATCCAGTTTCTGCGGTCCCAAGGCCGCATCCGGAAGGCCGCGGTCATCGACCTGGACGTCCATCAGGGCGATGGCACCGCCCAGATCTTCGAGCACGATCCCGGCGTCTTCACCGTGTCCCTGCACTGCCGCAGCAATTTCCCTTTCCGCAAGCAACGCAGCAAGCTGGATGTCGAACTGGCGGACGGCCTAACCGACCGGGAATACCTGCGCGCCCTGGATCAAATGCTGCCCAGCGTATTCGCGTTTGAGCCGTCCATCATTTATTACCAGTCCGGCGTCGATGGGCTGGCGTCCGACAGCCTGGGCAAACTGGCCCTCACCCCCGAAGGCCTCAAGGAGCGCGACCGCCGCGTTATGGCGGCCGTCTCAGCCCACGGCATCCCGCTGGTGGTTACGCTGGGCGGCGGCTATTCCGTGCCGATCGAACTCACCGCCCAGGCGCACGCCAACACTTTTTGCATGGCCCAGGAGATCTTCGGTTGAACTCACCCTATGAAGCATCGCTCGCCGGTGTGCAAGCCGCGCGGCAGCGGGTCCAGCCCTATGTCCATCGCACGCGTCTCGATATTAACCAGACCCTCACGCGCCGTTTTGGCTTCCAGGTATTTCTCAAGCAGGAACTGTTTCAAAGGACCGGCTCCTTCAAAGTGCGCGGTGCTTTCAACAAGATTCTCAGCCACGGGGCAGGGAACTGCGGGCCGGGCATCGTAGCCATGTCGGGTGGCAATCACGCTCAGGCCGTAGCCTACGCCGGCGGCCTCCTGGGCATCCCCACCACCATCATCATGCCGTCCAGCACCCCTTCCAATTACGTCGACGCCACCCGGGCCTACGGCGCGGAAATCGTGCTGACGCCGAACATCGCGGATGCCTTCACCGCGGCCGATGCATACGCCGCCCAAGGATGGCTGCTGGTTCACCCCTTCGACGATCCAGCCGTGATTGAGGGCCAAGGCGGTGTGGGGCTCGAAATTCTGGAGGATTGTCCCGGCGTCACGGACATCATCGTCAGCATCGGCGGCGGT
>JBBQUE010000427.1:0-4135 GCA_038212805.1 Bryobacterales bacterium
GCGGCGCATCCACTGAGACACCGGTTGGCATTGCCGACAAAGGAGTACTTAATGTTTGAGCCGGCGATGGTTCCATAGGTATGCCAGCCACAATACTGGGTGCAGAAGCCAGAATTTTCCGAAACGTTCGAGGACGTCAACACGAAATACAGCGCATTGGCGTCTGGGGGTCCGAGCTTGCCGCTCGAGATGGCGCTCGAAACGACGGTCTGAACCCGGGAATCGGAGAGCCTGGTGCCCTGCGATCCCGTGTCGGTGGTCTCGCCTTTCAAGCTGACGCTCCCGGTAACGCCCGAGTAGGTGGTGTTGATGTTGAAATACGACGAATTGCCCACGCTTGAGAGAAAGGTTCGCACCAGTCCTTGGCCCAGGGCATTGTCGCTTCCGTTACTTTGATTCCAGTTGCCATACCAAACGATATAAACATGCACGGTTCCACCTAAGACAGGCCCGCCGTGGTTGGTGATGGGGCTCAACGACCCCGTTCCGCCCGCGGTGGGTGCAAATGCTTCGATTTGCCGATTTATGTGGAGGACGCTCTTCGGCGGCCCGTCGTTTTTATCATCCTGGGCAAGAGCAGCGCTTGCGCAAGTCAGTATCCCTAGATACGCGAAAAGGTTCGTCAGCTTCATTGGCGTAAAATCCCTTTTATTTCGTAATTCATTCTCAGGCGCGGTTTGGCCGCCCCGATTAAGATAGTATACAGCCGCCGCGAGGGTAGCGAGTTCCCGAGTCCCAAGGTAGGCGACCGGCTAATCTTTGGGTTAGATGCGGTCCGCGGGGCTAAGCGAACATGCGGCCGCACGTGGGCGAGGCGGTTCTGCTGCCAGCGCGACCTGGGGCCCCGGTACCAGACGTTACGGCAATGCACTAAAATACCGGAATGCGCCTTGCCGCCCTTCTGGCTTCCGTCGTTCTCCTCTACGCCCAGGCTCCGCCGCCCGCTGCCATGCCGGGCCTCAAACTTCCGCTGGATCAACTCCAACGGCAATACCAGCACTACGGGGTGGGGAAGCGCCTGAAGCCCAAGCAGTGGCCGAACGGAGCCAGGGTCGCCGTGGCGTTCAGCTTTGACGTGGATAATGCAACCGTCCCGCTATCGCGCGCCAACCTGGGAAGTGAGGATCTCTCGCGCGGCATGTATGGCGCCGTCGATGGGCTGCCCCGTATCCTGCGCATGCTGGATCGCCAGCGCGTCCCGGCCTCGTTTTTTATCCCCGCGGTCAGCCTGGCGCTGAACCCCGAAATGATGCAGTCCATCCAGGCCTCGAAACGCCATGAGATCGGCATCCATGGCTGGATCCACGAGCATTTGGGCGTGCTGAACAATGAGCACGAAGAGCAGCGCCTTCTCACCCAATCCATTGACGCGCTAACGAAAGCCGTGGGGAAGCGGCCCGTGGGATACCGCGCCCCCTCCTGGGCCATGAGCCCGTTCACCATGGGCCAAGTGAAGGCAGCCGGGTTCCTCTACGACAGCAGCCTGATGGCCAGCGACGACGCCTATGAGGTTACCATCGACGGCGCACCGTCGGGTGTGATCGAACTTCCGATCGAACGCATTCTGGACGACGCGCCTTACTACGGGGCCGCCAGTGGCTCACTGCCGTCGCCCGAGTTGGTGGATAAGATTTTCCGCGCGGAGTTCGACGTGGCCTATGAAGAAGGCGGACTGTACGTGCTCACCATGCATCCGCACTACACCGGGCACCGGTCCCGCGTGCTGTGGCTTGAGAAACTGATTCTATATATGAAGTCGAAGCCCGGAGTCTGGTTCGCCACCCACGAAGAGATTGCGCAATACCTGAAGAAATCGTTGATGGCACAATAGCCGGGTGGAGGATGCGGTTGTGAAATCGACGGGGCGAGTTTATCTGGTGGGGGCCGGGCCGGGCGATCCGGACCTGATCACGCACAAAGGCCGGATGCTGCTGGCGCGGGCGGACGTGGTGCTGTACGACCATCTGGCCAACGCAGCGCTGCTGGATCTTGCGCCGCCCCACGCGGAACGCATTTACGTTGGCAAGAAGAAATCCGCCCATAGCCATACCCAGGAAGAAATCTGCGCGCTGTTGGTTGACCGGGCTCGGGCCAAGCGGACGGTGGTGCGGTTGAAGGGTGGCGACCCTTACATTTTCGGGCGAGGTGGCGAGGAAGTGGAGGCGCTGGCGGATGCCGGTGTGGCGTTCGAAGTGGTTCCGGGGGTGACTTCGCCGCTGGGGATTGCGGCTTATACCGGGGTGCCCCTCACGCATCGCGATCATACGTCAGTGGTTACCTTTGTTACCGGTCACCATCCAGAGGCGATCGACTGGGGGCGGGTGGGCCATGCGGAGACGCTGGTGATCTATATGGGATTGACCACGATCCGGGAGATTGCGCGCCGGATGATGGAAAACGGGCGGGCTGGTGCGACTCCGGCCATGGCAGTACGGTGGGGGACGCGGACGCGGCAGCAGACGGTGGTGGGGACGCTGGCGGATATCGCGGACCGGATTGAGGGCGTGGGGATGAAACCGCCCGCGACGATTGTGATCGGCGAGGTGGTGGGCCTGCGGGATAAGCTGAGCTGGTTCGAGAAGCTGCCGCTGTTCGGTCAGACGGTGGTGGTGACGCGGGCAGCGGGACAGGCTGGCGAGTTTTCCGCCAAGTTGCGGGCGCTGGGTGCGGAGGCGATTGAGATGCCAGTGATCGCGATGCAGCCACCGGCGGACCCGGGGCCCTTGGACCGGGCGATTGCAGAGCTGGAAAGCTATGACTGGGTGATCTTTACCAGCGCCAATGGGGTACGGTTCTTTTTGGAGCGGCTGGATGGGTCCAGACGGGATCTTCGGGCGCTGCGGGGACGGCTGTGCGCCATTGGACCAACAACGGGGAAGGCCCTGGAGGCGCTGCATCTGAAGGTAGACTTGATACCGGCGGAATATGTGGCGGAGAGTTTGGTGGCGGCTTTCGCGGATTTTTCTCTGGAAGGAAAGAGGATTTTGTTGCCACGGGCGGCGGTGGCACGGGACCTGATTCCGGAGGAACTGGCGAAGCGCGGGGCGCGGGTGGATGTGGTGGAGGCTTACCGGACGGTAATGCCGGAAGTACCCGTGTGGAACCTGGAACATGTTAACTGGGTTACGTTTACCAGCAGTTCCACGGTGAATCACTTTGTGGCTCTGATGGGGGTGGAGGTGCTGCGGGGGGCGCGGATTGCCTCGATTGGACCCGTGACTTCGGGGACCATTCGGAGCCACGGACTACAGGTGGATGTGGAGGCGCGGGTGTTTACGGTGGACGGGTTAATGGAGGGGATTGTGGAGGCTGGTCCGATATACTCGTAATTTATATGAAGATTCTAAGTTTGGGAGCGGCGGGCTTTATCGGCTCCCACCTGACCGAGCGGTTGCTGCGGGAAGGGCACACGGTTACGGGCGTGGATCTGGAGGCCGAGAAGGTCAGCGAGTTCATCGATCATCCCGGGCTGACGTTTCTGCGGGAAGATATTCGCGCGCCGGGATGGGATCTGGATAAGCTGGTGCGCGAAGCGGATCTGGTGATTGATCTGATAGCGTATGCAAACCCGGGGTTATACCTACGCATTCCGCTAGAAGTATTCCAACTCAATTTCATGGAGAACCTGAAGATCGCCGAGGCGTGCGTGCGGCACGGGAAGCGCTTGATTCAGTTTTCCACGTGCGAGGTGTATGGGCGGAGCGCCGCGAGTTTGAAGAATGCTTGCCTGACGGATCCGGAAGATCCGATTCACGCGACGTATTCGGAAGATAGCAGCGAGTATATTCTGGGGCCGGTGGCGAAACACCGCTGGATTTATTCCTGCGCCAAGCAGTTGCTGGAGCGTGTGTTGCACGCTTATGGCATCGAGAAGGGCTTTAATTACACCATCATCCGGCCGTTTAATTTTATCGGGCCGAAGATTGATTTTCTGCCGCATGAGAAGGAAGGCATTCCGCGGGTGTTCTCGTTCTTTATGGATGCGCTGCTGACGGGCGCTCCCATGAAGCTGGTGGATGGCGGATCGGCCCGGCGTTGCTACACATACATTGAGGACGCGGTGGAGTGCAGCTACCGGATTGTGGAGAATCCTGGGGGCGTGTGCGACCGCCAGATCTTCAATATTGGTTCGCCC
>JBBQUE010000428.1:0-4131 GCA_038212805.1 Bryobacterales bacterium
AGCACCCCGCCGTGCACCCGCGCGTGCTCCGGCACTTTGATCCCTGGATGGCGCTCAGCTTCAGCGAGGGCAGCATTGGCGGCGATATCGAGCGCATTAACCTGACCCGTTTGGAGGCCTTCTACGGCAAGACCCCGCTCACCGCGCAAGCGCTTCCCGCCAGCGACGGACCTCCGCCTGAGCCCTCCGGTTCGAACGGCATCGCCATCGCCCCAGCCAACACCGCCGCGCATCACGCCCTGCTGCTGATCAATCCGCATACCTCGTTCTTCTTCCGCTCTGAACTGCAGATGGTGAGCGAGGAAGGCCTGAACGCCTACGGAGCCGCGACTTGGGGCCAGTTCTTTCTGTATCAGGGTTTCAACGACCGCTGCGGTTGGATGCATACCAGCAGCGGCGTGGATGTGGTGGATGAATACGCCGAAACCGTGACCAGGAAAGACGGCAAGTACGTGTACAAGTACGGTACCGAAGAGCGCCCCGTGGTGACTTCCGAGATCACGGTGCCCTACCGCGATGGAACCCGGATGGCGGAAAAGAAGTTCACGGTCTACCGCACGCATCACGGCCCCATCATCCGAGCAGAAGGCCGGAAGGAAGGCCGGGCCGAAGATACCGCCAAGTGGATCGCCATCCGCCTGATGGAACTCCCCGTCGGCGCACTCACGCAGTCGTACCTGCGCACCAAAGCCCGCAACTACCAGGACTTCCTGAAAACGATGGAGCTGAAGACGGACTCCTCCAACAACACCATCTACGCCGATGCCGACGGCAATATCGCCTATTTCCACGGCAACTTCGTCCCGCGCCGCGACACCCGTTTCGATTGGACCAAGCCCGTCGACGGCAGCAACCCCGCCACCGAGTGGGGACCGCTGCACGCTTTGAATGAACTCCCCAGCCTGTTCAATCCGGCCAGCGGCTGGCTGTACAACACCAACAACTGGCCGTGGTCCGCAGCCGGTGCCAGCAGCCTGAAGCAGAAAGATTTTCCGGCCTACGTGGAATCCGGCGTGGAATCGCCGCGCGGACTACATGCCATCCGGGTGCTGGAGGGCGTGAAGGATTTCACTCCAAAATCGCTATTGGCGGCGGCCTACGATTCCTATCTGCCATGGTTTGAGAAGACCATCCCGGCGCTGCTCAAAGCCTACGATGGGCTGCCCGAAGCCGACCCTCTGCGGAAATCGCTGGCCCCGCAAATCGCGGTGTTGCGCGCGTGGGATCTGCGCTGGTCCGTGGATTCCGTACCTACGTCCCTGGGCGTGTTCTGGGGCGAAGAACTCCGCGCGAACATGCCGGGCTCCGGTCGCGGCATCACGCTCGCCCTGGCGGAATCCGCGGCGCAGGCGTCTCCGGAGATACTACTGCAATGCCTGGCGTCGGCCTCCGCGAAACTCACGGCGGATTTCGGCCGCTGGAACACCCCGTGGGGCCAGATCAACCGCTTCCAGCGCCTCACCGACGACATCGTACAGCCGTTTTCCGATCAGGGCCCCAGCATCCCGGTCGGCTTCACCTCCGCCGTCTGGGGATCGCTGGCTTCGTTCGGCGCACGCCCTTATCCCGGCACGAAGAAATGGTACGGGACGTCGGGCAACAGCTTCGTCGCGGTGGTGGAGTTTGGCGACAAAGTTCGCGCCGTCGCGGTCACGGCAGGCGGGGAAAGCGGGTCACCCGCCTCGCCGCACTTCAACGATCAGGCCCAGCGCTACAGCACAGGCGATCTGCGGGAGGTTTACTTCTACCGCTCCCAACTCGCCGGCCACACCGAGCGCGAGTACCATCCGGGGAAATGAATGTACATGCCGTCTTGCAACTACTGTACATGTATAGTATAGTGAGGTCATGAAACTTACGGCAACCAGTTTCCGGTCGCAACTGTTTCCAACCCTCGACGCCGCGGCCCAGGGCGGAGACGTCCTGATCACACACAAAGGGCGGACCTTCCGGATGATTGAAGAAAAAGCAAAGTCGCGACTGGAACGCATTGATGAAGTCGCGCCACTGATCAGCTTGCCTTCGGGGGATTCGGGTTCCATGGAGTCGCCCTGGGATGAGAGCGCGTGGCTGGAAAAATGGGACGCACGGTTGCGCTAACGCACGTCTATCTGGACACGCAGATCTTGGTCTGGCTGGCACAGGGCCAGAGGAAAAAGCTCACCAAATTGGCCAGCTGTGCGATCGACCAAGCGGGGGTCGTCCTGGTTTCGGGAATGGCGCTCCTGGAGCTGGAGTATCTGCGGGAAATCGGCCGGGTCCAAGGTCCGGCCGCGGAATTGGTGATCTCGTCATTAGGGTTGGCAGTTTGCGACCTGCCGTTAGGAGAGATCGGCCGCATTGCCGCGCTTCACGTGGGCTGGACGCGCGATCCGTTCGACCGGATGATCGTGGCCAACGCATATGCCCGCGGGATGGCTCCACTGGTAACAGCCGACACCACAATCCAACAGCATTACCCGCGGTCGGTTTGGTAGCAGCTCTTTGTTCCGGGCTGCCCGGCCTGGCTCTCCACCGGGGTTGGGAAAGCCCGCCACCTAAACTCCAGCGCGCCTGGTAGAAGACTCCGCCAGATTCCTGCCGTGAGCCAAAAGCCGAAGGTGTATACTACAGGGTTTACCGGAATCCATACGACGCCAGGCCGCTTCCAGGGCTCCGGATAGCGTTCCTCCGAAAGGCGGTTTCTCATGAGCCATATCTCTCTCGTTTTACTGGCCGTCGCGGCGTCCATGGCAGCGGCTCCAGCACCCATCCTGGCCCAGGCACCCGCACGAGCAGCCGCGGCAAAAAGCTGGACTGTTCCACGCACCGCCGACGGCCACCCGGATCTGCAAGGCATATGGAGCAACGCCACCCTCACTCCCTTTGAACGGCCGAAAGAGTTGGCCGGGAAACCATTTTTCAGTGAACAAGAAGCGGCTGAGTTCACCCGGATTTCGCTGGAACGCGGGAACCGGGACCGCCGCGGCGCAACCCCTCAAGAGGACGTGGGCGGTGCCTACAATGAGGTTTGGTTTGAACGTGGAACAAAGGTAGGATCGAACCTCCGCACCTCAATCGTAGTGGAGCCCGCAAATGGACGAGTGCCACCCTTAACGCCGGAGGCGAGCAAGGCGGCCGCGGCGCGTGCGGTTGTGCAGGGGCGCTTGCCTGAAGGGCCTGAGGACTTCACTTTGCCAGTCCGCTGCCTTCAGTGGGGGACTTCCGGACCCCCGATGATTCCTGGCCCCTATAACAATAACTATCAGATCGTCCAGACGCATGATTCCCTTGCGATTGACGTTGAGATGATCCACGATGTGCGCATCATCCCCCTGGACGGACGCGCCCACAACTCATCCCGCATCCGCCGATGGATGGGCGATTCGGTTGGACGCTGGGAAGGCGACACTCTGGTGGTGGATACAACGAACTTTACGGATAAGACTCACGTTCGGGGGTCAGACCAAAACCTGCATGTGGTGGAGCGTTTCACGCGCACCGGCGCGGATACCATCCGCTACCAGTTCCATATGGACGATGCTACCGCTTTTACTCAGCCCTGGGGCGGCGAGATTATCATGAGCAGGACCCCCGGGCCGGTCTATGAGTACGCTTGCCATGAGGGCAATTACTCTCTGGCCAACATGCTCGGCGCCGCCCGGGCCGAGGAGAAAGTTACGAAATGAAATCAGGCGCTGTGTTTATGCGGATCTCCTTACTGATCGTGATGGCCGCTGCCGTGATGCCCCTGGCAAGCCAGACCGCGATGTATCGGGCACCGCGGACAAGTGGCGGCAAACCCGACCTCAACGGGATCTGGCAATCGCTGAACGAAGCCAACTACGATCTGGAAAGTCATAGTGCGCGGGCTGCGATGGCTCTCAGGCCCGGCCCCGACGGTCCGGTGCCGTCTGCGTCCGTGCTGGCGTTGGGAGCCGTGGGCGCGGTGCCTCCCAGCTTGGGCGTGGTCGAAGGCGGCGAGATCCCGTATAAACCCGAGGCGCTGATCAAGAAGAAGGAGAACCAGGAGAACTGGTTAAGCCGCGATCCGGAAATCAAGTGCTTCCTGCCTGGAGTGCCGCGCGCCACCTACATTCCTCAGCCTGTCAAAATTCTTCAAAGCGCCAGCCAAATCTTCATTGCCTATCA
>JBBQUE010000429.1:0-4128 GCA_038212805.1 Bryobacterales bacterium
ACTTGTCATTGAAAGCGCCGGACAACAGAAGCTTGTCGATCACCTTGTCGCGTTTCGAGGGATCCGTATCGGCCACGAAAGCGCGTATCTCGGAGGAGGACGGAATTCTGCCGGTCAGATCCAGGTTGACGCGGCGGAGGAATTCTTCGTCGGTCGCAAGCCGCGCGGGTAAAATCTTCTCCTGGGTCAGGCGGTTAAAGATCTCATCGTCAATGAAGTTGCGCCTGGGGATCGCGGTGGCGGTCGCATTGTTCGCCGCGCTGCCTGCCATGGCTGTGTTCAGCTTATTGGCGCGCTGGAAAACGTCTTGCCTGATCCGGCTTTGCGCCGACAAGTAGGCATCGGGCGCAGCTTGAAAGGTGCAATTCGCACCAGAGCTGGAATGTTCTTCTTGCGGAGCGCCATAGCCCAAGCCCGCGATCAGCAAGCCGCACCAAAATCGTACGAGTATCACACTACTAGAGTCCCTGATTCGGGGCTTTATCTCAAGTACTAAGTAGACCTAATAGCCTTAGTTTAAGCTAAGGTTTTTCCGTACAGTGCGAGTAAGCGGGCCCAAGCCTTCTCGGCCTGAGGCTCATTATAAACCCGGGAATCCGGAGGGCACCAGCCATGCGCCGCGCCGGCGTAGACTTCGATCTCCGCGGAGAGGGCCGCCTTGGCGAACGTCTCCTTTAACGTATCTTTATCAGTAGGAGACCGCGCATCGTCATTGGCCGCAATCGCAACCAGGAACTGCGCCTTGGTCTTCGCGGCCTGCAGATGCGGGCTGTTAGGCTTATCTGTGACCAGTCCGCCGCCATGGAAAGAGGCTACCGCGCCGACGCGGCCGGGCATGGCAGCCGCGGTGCGAAACGCCATCGGACCGCCCATGCAATACCCCTGCGTGCCTACCTTTCGATTCTTGGCAACGGGCGACTGCTGATCAAGCCACCCGATAAACGCCTTCGCATCGGTCATGTGCGTGGTCTCGTTTAGACCTTGCGCCAGCGGCATCACCTGCTGGATGGGGGTTGCGCCACCCGCGTCCGCCGTCGGAGCTTTCTTCACCCGGTAGAACGGATTCACAACCAGGACCGCGTAGCCCGATTCGGCCAGCCGCTTGCCCATTTGGCGGAAGGCCGGGCGTAGTCCAAAGATGTCCGGCCACACGAGAACCGCGGGGGCTGAGCCGCTCGCCGGATGGGCAAAGTAGCAATCCGCCGTGCCGTCCGGCGTGGTCACATTTACTTCCGATTCCGTGACTGCGGCCGCATTCGCAACCTGCGGCAGAATCATGGCGATGCCCGACCCCAGCAGGATGCCGAATTGCTTGCGTGTCACTAGCCCGAGAGCTTCGAACTCCCTCAGATCTTCGTCAAAATGATCCTGATCGCACATACCCGCTCCTCATCCGCGCCAGATTTTCCAGTTCAGATCGCGCGTGTCCCATTATGCTACATCCGCTACTTCGAAGCGATTGCAATCAGGTTGTCACTAAACCTGCAACCTTTGAGCAGACCGAATGAAATCTGCTGCCAACTGACGAGGGGCATTCTGGGGATGCCGCCTGTATTCGTGAATTCGAAGCGCACCTGAGAGAATCCGGCCTCGGTGAGGATCCGCACCAGGTCTTTCCGCAGGAGGGCGGTAATGTGGGCAGGGTAGGAACTATCGTCGAAGGCGACGTAATGCCCCCGCATCAGTAGCGACACCAGCGCGCGAATGCTTTCATTATTCGGCGTGGACATCACCAATGTTCCGCCCGGTTTCAAAATCCGGTACCATTCCCGGGCGACTTCCCGCGGATTTTCGAGGTGCTCGATCACCTCAGCCGAAATCACGGCGTCGAAACTGGATGGCGGAACGGACTCCCCTTGGTTCAGGTCCAGGCAATGCCATGGAATCTCGGGAGGAAGACGCTCTGGCCGGGCCAGGATATCCGCGCCGGCGATCTGTTCGAAACGGCCTAATTCCCAAAGCAGCCGCGTCAGATTTCCAATTCCAGCCCCAAAATCGAGAGCCCTTCCATGGAGGTCCAGAACCTGGATCACCTCAATGATGCGGTTATAGATAATGTCCGAACTGATTCCGCCACTGGCCTCGGCGGCGTGCAGGCGATGATCTTCCAGCGTGTAGTCAGATTTAGTCGAGATTTCCATGTAGTTTCCCATGTAGATAAGGGCTGCTAGCGCTACTGGGCCGCAAGAAGACTGACTTCAGAGGCGTTGAGACTCCTCTTATAAATTCTAATATCGGCAAGTTTGCCGGATGCAAATAGGCCTGATCCAAGACGCGACATCAAAAAAAGCGAATTCTTATCAAAGCCATTCGTGTTCGACGAATTTGTGAGTTTGGTGTAGGCGACCGGAGCGCCATCAATAAAGGGGGTGATCACGGAATCGGCGGGTCCGCCTTTGTCAAAGATGAACGCGTAGTGATGCCATGCGGCCGCCGTGGGCCGGTCAAACACGATTTGGTTATAGCCTACGTCACCCTTAAGGCCCACCTCAAACTTTCGTATGCCTTGGCTTGAATTCGGGTCGATCATGAAACCGGTAAGTGAACTGTTAAAGCCAAAAGGCTGGGAACCGAGTTCCATTATCAGCGAATCGTCCTCGGCGAATTGGTTCCAGTACAGCCAAAAAGCCACCGTGATCACGCTCGTGCCGGAAAGATCCACGGTAGCCGAAGCGTAGTCCGCGCGGCCATCAAAGCCCAGGCATCCGGACGTCCGGCAGCCATCTTGTCCAATCCAAGTGGGGGCGTTAAATAAAGATAAAGTGACGCCATTACCGGAGGCGTCGGAGGCCGCGGAACCCGATCCATCGTTGAGCCGCCAAAGCACATCCGGCATATCGGTCGATCCGGTATCGGCTCCACCGGGGGGCGTCGGCGGTGCGGCTACTACAAACATTGCTACTGCGGTAGCGCTGGGGGTAGTCCCGAGAAAGGCTCTGGCTTTCACCGTCGCCGACGCGGAAAGGCTGAGTCCTCCAGAATAAAGAGGAGAGCTGAGGGAGGGTTCTGTGCCATCGATTGAATAGTGAACATCCACCCCTTGCGTGGCGCAGGTTACGGTCACGGCCAGGGGAGCCAGGAAGTTTCCGCCCGCGGGGTTGATGGCCGGCGTAGCAGGTACGGCGGGCGGGTTTGTCTCCGCCCGGAAGATCCAGATCACGGTATCGCCCGGCTCGAATGACTCCTGAACCTTGGAAGAGGCCGGAATCGTGCCGGTGATCAAGTCGGTTCCCCGGAGACGATACCGCTCGATGCTGGTGGCCCCCCCCAGGTATGGTTGCAAGTCTACGGTTTCGACGTGGGTAACTTCGGAAAAATTGACTGCGATGAGAACCCGGCTATTGGTGCCGGAGCGGGCGCCGGTGAGCAGATCCGGCCCCAGATCCACGGCGTTCACTTGAGCTTGCAGCAGGTCCGGTTCGATGCGCTGGATCAAATTAAAGGCTGCTGATAAAGCTTGCCAGCGGTCCTGCCCGGCTCCAAAAGGATCTATCCCGGTCTGTAGGCCGCGTGTTCCGTTTGGGGACTTGGCCCTCTCGTCGCGCCAGGCCGGCGTATCGTAAGCATACGCGCGCACTCCGGAGAATCCCTTCGCGACCGCATACATAACCTGCGTGGTGACATTGAGCGGGGTGGGTCCGTCAACCAGGATGGTGTCCTGCCCGGGCACAAACGCGGTACCGGGGCCATTCTTCATATAACCGTTGCCGGCGACGGTGGTTAACATGATGAGCGGCTTGGTTCGATCCGTGACGGCCAGGCGATCTTCGATAGTCTGATCCATGTTTGCGCGATATTGGTTGAGCGAAGAGTCCCAAGGGTAAACCGCGCGGTTATCCGTGAGGGTCCAATAGTGGCTGGCATAATCGCTGAAGGCCGGAGCGAACCAATTCCTGGCGATCGCGCCGCCATGCGAACCGGCAACGGGCCATGATATGGGTATCCGGTTTGGGACCGCGTTCATGATCTTCATCAATTGCGTAAAGGCCGAGTTTGGAATTGGGGGCGTACGGGTCGTCCAACGGTTGTCGGTTGGGGTGGGAGTATCCCCCCAAAGAAACGAAACCTCGTCGGTCATGTCCATTGCGTCTGCCAGTCCGCTATCCCGTACAACGGTGAGCGCATACT
>JBBQUE010000430.1:0-4122 GCA_038212805.1 Bryobacterales bacterium
CCAAGACGGCACACTTCCAATTTTGAGCGTGCGGACCCTGAATCCATTCAGGCCGTTGCGGAGCGTCTCCATTGGGCGATTATCCGGCTGGAGCAGGTGCTGGACCGGCCCGACTATAACGTGGTTCTCCACACCTCTCCCCTGAGGGAAGAGCCCAGCGCCAGTTATCACTGGCATCTGGAAATCCTGCCGCGCGTCAGCGGTATCGGAGGGTTTGAATGGGGAACCGGCTGCCACGTGCATTCGGTTCCTCCAGAAGAATCAACCCGCCGGATGCGCTGGGAAGCCAGTTAGCGTACGCACCCGGGCCCGTGTTCGGATAGATTTTTTCCGGACAAGGCCTTAGCAAAGCGGGCTTCCGCCGCAGGCCCCGCCGATGGAACTGGTGCATACCCCGTTCACGCAACACGTCCCCTTGGGACACGGAGCGCACGTCGGACCGCAAGTGGAGCAGGTGTTGCTGGCGCAGGCGCCTCCGCAACAGCTTTGGTTCGGGAGGCAGCAGGTACCATTGCAGACCAGGCCGACCAGGCAATTACAGGTGGCAATGGAAGTCGCGGTCACCAGATCCTGGGCGCAACCGCACACGAAGTTTTGTACCACGGGCGGGCACGCGTCGGGACATTGAGCGGAGGTAAGAAAATCAATCCCCAGCGCAACCCTGGCGGCGGCGCACGCTACCGTGGTTGCCCCAGGGTTGCAGCCGCGATTAGGCGCGGTGTTCGTTCTAGACGTGAGCATCGCGCCGCAAGCAGCCGCTTGCAGCTTTCCGGGAAGCCACCCGGCAAGTAATGCGCCAGCCATAATCTTCAGGGCTGTCCGCCGCTGTCCCTCGTGGGAAAGCGATTGGCAAATCCGGTCAAATGTATTCAAGGCAAACTCCCTCGCCGCAATTCTTAAATCTGAGTGCCGATTCTCCGGTCACCCATAAAATCCTCATCGGTTTGGAAATTGCGATTCGGCTAAAGATTTCGTGGAGCGCGCGATATGAAGGCTGTGAGCCTCTTCGTTGAAAACGCTGTGAAGCTGTTGAGCGCGGCCGAGAATGCCATGGAATCGGGGCATGTCCCTACCGACATGACGATTCTGATTTCGCCTCAGGGCGGGATTCATATGGTGGCGGATTCGGATTGGCCGCTCGATTCGTTGCAGTCTCATCATGGAGCCTCCACCGCCTATCGCGTGAGCCGCCTGAACGAAAAGGTCCGGATCGATGGCCGCGAGGGAACCCGCACTTGCCGGTTCGAATCGGAAGACACGCAACTCGCAGCCCGCCTGATCCTGGGCTGCCGGGTCGCAAATTATTCCGTTCTCGCTCTCAATGTCTGATTCTGTAAAAATGTAAATGACGAATGCAACCGGAGGACCAACCGGTGAATCCAATAGGCAATCGACAACAGGTTAAACATAATCCTCTTGTACTCAAGGGCGGGAGCCTGCTACGCTAGGTAAATCTATTTTAATGATGGGCTCGCCTTGGGGCGGGCCGAGGTGTTTTTTGAAGTCTGGTCTCTTCGTAATATTCCTAACCCTGGCAGGGAACGGCCTAGCCGAATCAACTTTAGCCCTGCCGGTTTCCGAAGCGCGCATTGTTGAACGCTATCTGCAGGCTACCCGGCAGCAGCAAACCACTTTCCTGGGCGCTTCCATGGAAGTGGATATCGATGCCAGCGTACCGAAGCTGCAGCGAAAAGGAAAACTGCACGCGCTGCGAAACATCTCAAAACTTGGCAAGATTACTTACCACATGCTGGGATTTGACGGGGATGCCTCAGTAAAGAAGGACGTGATTGCACGTTACCTCTCGGCGGAAGTTGAGGCCCAGACCGGCCCGAATTTGGGCATCACCCCGGAAAACTATAAATTCAAGTTGAAGGGTACGCAGGCCCATGATGGGCACCAACATTATGTTGTCAGCGTGTCCCCTCGCAAGAAAGCGGTAGGCCTGTTTAAGGGCGAGTTGTGGCTGGACGAAGCTACCTGCATGCCCATTCGCGAGGCCGGACGTTTCGTCAAAAGTCCGTCGGTGTTTCTGACGCGCATGGAATTCATCCGCACGTACGAACTCCTCAACGGCGTCTCCATTCCACAAAGGATTGAGAGCAAAGTGGATACCCGCCTTTTTGGCCCGGTGGCCCTCAGCATCAGTTTCAGCAACTTCGCCAAGGATCCTGAGTCCGAAGTGGCGGCTTTCGCGTCCCTTAATGAGGCGCAGTTCTAACACGCGCCCGCTATCCGAACGCGGTCCTAGGAACCAGCGTCGGCTTTGTTTTTTCGCCTGCTAAAATGTAGTGGAGTCCATGAGAACCTTATTTCTGAATCCGCCTTCCTTTGAAGGATTTGACGGGGGTGCGAGTTCCCGTTGGCCTGCCTCGCGCGAGATCGAATCGTACTGGTATCCGGTGTGGTTATGCTATCCAGCGGGCATGTTGCCGGACAGTAAGGTTCTTGACGCCCCGCCGCACAAAGTTTCGATTGAGCAGACCGTGGCCATGGCAAGCGATTTCGAATTGCTGGTTCTGTTCACCTCCACCCCGGGTTTCACGGTTGACGTGAAGATCGCGGAGATGATGAAGGATACGAACCCGAAGCTGAAGGTTGCTTTCGTGGGACCGCCGGTGACTGTGGAACCCGAGAAAACGCTGCTGGCTTCGAAGGCGATCGATTTCATTGTGAAGCGCGAATTCGATCATCAGATTGCAAACTTCGCCAAAGGCACGCCGCTCTCTGAGCTGCCGGGCGTAAGCTATTGGAAAGACGGCCAGATTGTGCATAACCCCGAAGGGGGCGTGATTGAGAACCTGGACGAACTTCCCTGGGTGAGCAAGGTCTATAAGCGCGACCTGAATTTCCGCAACTACAACGTACCCTTCCTTCTCAACCCGTTTATTTCGTTCTATACCAGCCGCGGATGCCCGGCCATGTGTACGTTTTGCCTGTGGCCCCAAACCCATTCCGGCCACCGCTGGCGTCTGCGTTCGTCCGACGACATTGTGAACGAGTGCCGCTGGGCGCTTGAGAATTTCCCTGGTCTGAAGGAAATCTTCTTCGACGACGATACGTTCAACTACCGCAAGGCACGGACCATTGAGCTGTGCGGCAAGCTGAAGCAGCTGAAGTTCACATGGAGTTGCACCTCGCGCGTCACCACCGATTACGACACGCTGAAGGCCATGAAGGAAGCGGGCTGCCGCCTCTTGATCGTTGGATATGAGAGCGGCGACGCCCAGATCCTGAAGAACATCAAGAAGGGCGCCACGCTGGATATGGCGCAGCGCTTTACCGCCAACTGCAAAAAACTGGGCCTGCTGATCCACGGTGATTTCATTCTGGGGCTCCCCGGAGAGAACCAGGACACCATGCGCCGGACCATCGATTTTGCCAAGAAGCTGGATGTGGAAACCATTCAGGTCTCGATCGGCCCCGCTTACCCCGGTACCGAATTTTACGAACATGCCAAGAAAAACGGCCTGGTATCCATCGAAGGGATGACGGACGAGGCTGGCCATCAGCTGCCGAACGTGATCTATCCAGGGCTGGAACGGGGCGAATTGGTGGAGTGGGTAGAGAAGTTTTACGGTGAGTATTACTTCCGCCCCAAAGTCGCCTGGAGACTGGTAAGCAAAGCCATGTTTCACGGGGACGATCGCCGGCGTCTGTACAAAGAGGCCCGCGAATATCTGGCCCTCCGTTCGAAGCGGAAGAAGTTCGTACTGGATCAGAAGCTGCATCCCCGGGAACCGGCGACGGTGTTGAGCGGTGCCGAAGATCGCGTTTCCTGACCGGAAGACGCAGGTCTTCACGGCCATCGTCATTGTCACGAACGTACTGGGAAATCTGGCGCTGAGCTGGGGCCTGAAGCATAGCGTCGAGGGCCTCTCGGGTTCGCCGCTACAGTATGTAAAAGCCTTCGCTAACCCATTTGTCTTCCTTGGCATCACGTTGTTAGTGGTGTGGATGTTGAGCAGGATGACCTTGCTGAGTTGGGCCGATCTCAGTTACGTTCTTCCCGTTACCTCTTTGGGATATGTTTTCAATGCTGTCTTGGGACGGTACTTCTTCGATGAGAAAGTAAGCCCTACCCGTTGGCTGGGGACCCTTCTCATCGTGGGCGGACTCGCG
>JBBQUE010000431.1:0-4117 GCA_038212805.1 Bryobacterales bacterium
GCCGGCCCCGACGTCACCGTCACCGGATGGAGCATCGATACCCGGACATTGAAACCCGGAGATCTGTTCTTCGCCCTGCGCGGCCCCACGCACGATGGGCACGATTTCATCCAGGAAGCCCTGACCCTGGGGGCCTCCGCCGTCATCGCCGAGCACGCACCCACTCAGGATTCGCGAGTTATCCTAGTTCCCGACACCCTCGCCGCGCTCCAGCAGATCGCCGCCTGGGCCCGCAATCAATGGCCCAGCGACATAATCGGCATCACAGGCAGCGCCGGCAAAACCTCCACCAAGGATATAGTCGCAGCGCTGCTATCCACCTGCCTCCGCACCGGCAAAACCGAAGGCAACTTCAACAACCACTACGGCCTGCCGCTTTCCATCCTGCGCCTGCCCACCGATGCGCAGGTGGCGGTGCTGGAGTTCGGCATGAACCATGCCGGAGAGATCAAAGCCCTGGCCGCGATCGCCCGTCCGCGCGTTGCCATCGTCACCATCGTGGGCACGGCCCACATTGAATTTTTCGATTCCATTGCAGGCATCGCCGCCGCCAAGCGTGAACTGGTGGAGGCCCTACCGCCCGACGGCGTAGCCATTCTGAACGCGGACGATGCGCGCGTGTCCGCGTTCGCCCCGTTCCATCCCGGCCGCACCATTACCTATGGTCTTAGCCCCAACGCCGAAGTCCGCGCCGATAACGTGGAGTTCACCCGTGAAGGTACGCGCTTCCACCACGCCGGAATCGCCTACGAAACCAAACTTCAGGGCCGCCACGGGATCCGCAACATCCTGGCCGGCATCGCGGCCGCCAGCCTGTACGACATCGCCCCCGCCGCTTTGCGGGAAGCCATCGCCCAACTCCAGCCCGGCAACATGCGCGGCGAACGAAGCCATCACCTGGGCATGGAACTGATCAACGACTGTTACAACTCCAGTCCGGACGCCGCCATGTCCATGCTCGACGTGCTGCACGACACCCCGGCCCAACGCCGCATCGCGGTGCTCGGGGAAATGCTGGAGCTCGGCCCCTGGTCGGAAACCCTTCACCGTGAGGTCGGCCGCCATGCCGCCCAAAGCGGCATCGATGTGCTCGTTGCGATACGCGGCGCCGCTAAGAACATGGCCGACGCAGCCATTTCCGTTGGACTCCCAGCGGGCGCCGCGTTCTTTTTCGAGGATCCCGCCCAAGCCGGCGCCGCGCTCCAAAGCATGGCACGTCCCGGCGACGCCATCCTTTTCAAAGGGTCTCGCGGAACCCATGTCGAACGCGCCCTGGACGCCTTCCTGGCCGAAGTGCGGGTGAACTCCTAAAATGTTCTACTGGCTGTTTTACGAGAAGCTTTTCCATTACTTCACGCCGTTCCGCGTGTTCGGCTATTCCACGTTCCGCACCGCGTGCGCCAGCCTCACCGCCCTGTTCTTATGCATTATTCTGGGGCCCTGGCTGATCGGTAAACTACGCGAATTCCAGATCGGCCAGTACATCCGCGAAGATGGCCCGAAGTCCCACTCGCAGAAGGCCGGCACGCCCACCATGGGCGGGTTGCTGATCGTGGTTTCCATCATCGCCCCCACGCTGCTCTGGGCGAACCTGACCAATCCCTACGTCTGGATCGCGATCTTCGGCTTCATCAGCTTCGGCGCAATAGGCTTCTGGGACGATTACACCAAAGTCGCCCGCAAGCGCAACCTCGGCCTGTCCGCGCTCCAGAAGGTTGGCTTGCAGATTTTGGCCTCCCTTATCGTAGGCTTTTTGCTGCTGGTCCTGCACTCGCACCGCGCTTACGATACCAGCATCAACGTCCCATTCTTCAAGCAATTCAAGCCGGATCTCCTGATCCCCAGCCTGGTTCACAATTACTGGACTTACCCGCTGGCGTTCATCGGCTTCTATGCCTTCATCGCGCTGGTGATGGTGGGTTCCTCCAATGCCGTTAACCTCACCGATGGCCTGGATGGCCTGGCGATCGGCCTGATGATCATCGCCTCCGGTGCGATGACGGTGCTCACCTTCGTTTCCGGCAACGCCGAACTGGCCGTATACCTGGGCCTGGCGCGCCTGCCCGGCGCATCGGAGCTCACCATCGTGTGCGGTTCCATGATGGGCGCATCGCTCGGCTTCCTTTGGTACAATGCGCACCCCGCCGAAATCTTCATGGGCGACGTCGGTTCCCTGGCTCTCGGCGGCGGTCTGGGCGTGATCGCGGTCCTGATCAAGCAGGAAATTCTGCTGCTCTTCGTGGGCGGAGTCTACGTCATTGAGGCGGTCTCCGTAATCCTCCAGGTGGGCAGTTACAAATTACGCAAGAAGCGCATCTTCAAAATGGCTCCTATCCATCACCACTTCGAAGCGTTGGGGTGGCAGGAATCCAAGATCATTGTGCGCTTCTGGATTCTGGGTTTGGTAATGGCGCTATTTGCGCTGACGACTTTAAAATTACGATGAGCCGATATTGGATCTTCTCCCAATTGGCTGAGACGCTGGTCGATGCGTTTCTCAACCTCGCGGACGAAATTGTCTCGCGGATCAATCTGCATCAGGAACTCGCCCACAGCGGCCCTGCTGCCGTGGAACACCCCGCTCAAGCCCTGCGCGCCGCCGCCGGTGGATGGGCCGTACCTGCGCATAACCATACCGCTAAAGCCGCATGAATCTGAAAGGCGCTCAAGTAGTTGTGGTCGGAATGGCCCGCTCCGGGGCGGCAGCGGTTCGCTTGCTGCTGGCACACGGCGCGCACGTCATTCCGGTCGATCAAAAACAGACCGGCCAGGTGGAGGGGCTCGGCATTCAGCCGCAAACCTCCGCCGCGCTGGAAAGCGCCAGCCTGATCGTAGTCTCCCCCGGCGTCCCCGCCGACGCCGAACTGCTCACCGAAGCGCGCGCGCGCGGTATCTGTGTTATCGGCGAAGTGGAACTCGCCGGTTATTTCCTTCAAGGCCCCGTAATCGGCATCACCGGATCGAACGGCAAAACCACCACCACCGCCCTCACCGGCCATATATTGAAGCACTGCGGAATCCCCTGCCAGGTGGGCGGCAATATTGGCGTCCCCCCTACTGCCATGGTGGAGACGTCGAAACCCGAAAAATGGAACATTCTCGAATTATCCAGTTTCCAATTGGAAACAATTGAAACGTTTCATACACATATTGCTTTAGCGATGAATGTCACGGATAATCACTTGGACCGGCACTACACCTTCGCGAATTACGCCGCCGCGAAAGCCCGCCTCTTCGCCAACCAGACGCCGGACGACTACGCCATTCTCAACGCGGACGACGTCACCACGGTAGGGTACGCCCGCCAGACCCGCGCCCGCGTCCTCTGGTTCAGTTCCACCCGCTCCGTACCCGAAGGCGCATGGGTGCAAGGCCCGCGCATTGTCGTGAATGGCCAGCCGCTCATCGATCTCAGCGCCATCCCCATCAAGGGCCGCCACAACCAGGAAAACGTCATGGCCGCGACATTAGTAGCCACCCTGGCCGTCACCCCGACCGGCGTTTCCCTGCCCCGCATCGCGGAGGCCATCAACACCTTCCCCGGCGTGGAGCACCGCCTGGAATACGTCCGCACTCTCAATGGCGTGGCTTATTACAACGATTCCAAAGCCACCAGCGTGGACGCGGCATTGAAAGCCATCAATGCCTTCGAAGGCGGCCTCTGGATCATCCTGGGCGGCAAAGACAAGCACAGCGATTACACCGTCCTCTGTGAACCTTTGCGCGCCAAAGCCCGCGGAGCCCTGCTGATCGGCACCGCCACACCCCTGATCGCGGACGCCCTGAATGGCTTCGTTTCGCTGGATCGCTGCCAGACATTGGACGCCGCTGTTCGCCTGGCAGCCCGGCGCGCCCAACCGGGAGACACAGTTCTGCTGGCGCCCGCCTGCGCCAGTTTCGACCAATTCCAAAGCTTCGAACATCGTGGCGCGGCGTTCAAGAGCCTGGTTGCCGCCCTCAACCCGGAGGACCCCTCATGGCACAACGCGTAAGAACCGATTGGATCCTCTTCTGGACCATCATCCTCCTGGTCTGCTTCGGCCTGGTGATGGTCTTCAGCTCATCCGCCGTGATGGCTGAACTTAAGTACGGCAAGAAGGAACAGGTGGGCAGCCTC
>JBBQUE010000432.1:0-4116 GCA_038212805.1 Bryobacterales bacterium
CCCACCACTGCGACGCCGTCACCATCGCCCGCCCGCTTATCGCGAACAACGATCTGGTGAAGCAGTTCAGCGCCGGCGCGGACCGTCCCGCCAACCCCTGGACCAATTGCAATAAGCGGCCCCCAGCAATATTCTTTTGCAAGCGGTGGCTCTAAGGTAAATGCGCTAAAGAGTCGATAACATTATTTGAGACGGGCTTCGAACCAGTCTACAATCGGCTGAATGGATAAATTTAGGTTAGATGGGCGCGTCGCGCTTGTAACGGGTGGCGCAAGCGGGATCGGCGAGCAGGTTTCCCGTATTTTCACGGAAGCCGGCGCGCAGGTCCTGATCTGCGACTTGGACAAGGACAAGGCGGAGCACCTGGCATCTGAATTGCCTGGGGCCAAGGCTCTGGTGTGCGACATTACGGACGAGACCCGGGTGCAGCAGACTTTTGCCGGGATTTCTCATCTGGATGTCCTGGTAAACAACGCTGGAATTGGATTGGTCGGAGGCGTGGAGGATACTTCCCTGTCCGATTTTCAAAAGATTTTTCGCATCAATGTGGAAGGCCTGTTCCTGGTAACCCGGGCGGCCATGCCCTTGCTGCTCGCCGCGCAGGGCGCGATTGTAAACATCGGATCGGTGGCTGGCCTGATTGGCGTGAAGAAGAGATTTGCTTATTGCGCGACAAAAGGTGCGGTTGTGGCCTTGACGCGGCAGCTGGCTGTGGATTACCCTACACAGATCCGGGTAAATTGCATCTGTCCAGGTACTGTCGATACCCCTTTTGTGGAGGGGTACCTGGAAAAATACCACAAACATGAGAAAGATAAGGTCCGGGCGGAACTAAGTCAGCGGCAGCCGATTGGCCGGTTGGGCCGTCCCGAAGAGATTGCCCAGATGGCGCTGTACCTGGCGTCGCCCGCTGCAAGTTTTGTAACCGGCTCGGTTTTGCCTATTGATGGCGGCTGGACTGCCGCTTGACGGTTATTGACGATTGGTTCATACTTTAGAACAGGTTGGAGTCAAAAAGGTGAAGTGAAACATTGCACCAGACGCTCCACTCTCGAAATTCGACTAGGATTGTGATGCATCGAACGATAACTCGGATTGCGATTGCCTTGGTGATTACGGGACTGACGGTGGGCTCCAGCTTTGGGCTCACCAGACAGAAGAGCAAGGCGAAAGCACCGGTGCGCAAGCCTACTGCCGCCGCCAAGGTTCGCGCGGCTCTGAAGCCTCGCTGGAACGTGGCGGCCGTTCACGCACCCGTTACCCACCTGCGCTCAAATCGGGTTTCGCGTAAAAAAGTCTTCTTCAGTCCGTGGACGGAGCCTACTTTCGCAAATTCCACACTGGGAGACCGGGTGGATGGTGAAGATCTCATCGTCCGGCGGGCCGCGGTGCAGGCGCTGGGCCCCTACAACGGGACCGTGGTTGCCGTGGATCCCCAGACTGGGCGGATCCTGACCATGGTCAACCAGAACCTGGCGTTCAAAAGCGGGTTCCAGCCTTGCTCCACCATCAAGCTGGTGGCGGCCTTGGCCGGTCTGAACGAGGGCCTGATCGACCGCAAAACCCTGATTCCAATTGGCCGCCGCTCCAGCCTGGATCTGACCAACGCGATTGCCCATTCGAATAATTCGTACTTCGCCACTATCGGCATGCGTTTGGGTTTCGACAAAGTAAGCCACTACGCCAGGATGTATGGATTGGGTGAGAAGGCCTGCATCAATTGCGCGGAGGAACAGCCTGGAACCTTGCCGGATTCTACGCCCGCGGAGGGGATGGGCATGATGACCAGTTTTGGTTCCGGCATCAACCTGACCCCACTGCAATTGGCATCGCTGGTAACTGCGATGGCAAATGGTGGAACGCTCTATCACCTGCAACATCCCCGGACTCAGCAGGATATCGACAGTTTCACGCCCAGGGCCAAGCGCCAGCTTTCCATTGCCCAGTGGATTCCGGAAGTGAAACCAGGCATGGAAGGAGCAGTGGAGTATGGCACGGCCCGCCGCGCCAGCTACAATCCGAACGAACCTATCTTTGGCAAGACGGGGACCTGTTCGGACGTCCGATCTCCCGGGGTTCATCTGGGCTGGTTCGGTTCGTTTAATGAAACCGGCAACAAGAAACTCGTTGTGGTGGGATTGCTGACGGGCGGAAGGCCGATCAATGGTCCCGTTGCGTCAGGCGTTGCCGGAGCGGTGTATCGCAATCTCTCCGAAGAAGGTTACTTCGGCAGCGCGAAGGTAACCAGCGCCAGCCTCCAAACCTTTTCTCCTTCGAGCGCGGGCACTCAATAAGCGGACGCCCATGCGCTTCGTGGCCTTGGCTGGAGGCGTCCGGAACACCAACGCTGCTTTCGGGAACGGGGGCTGTAAACGTCACTGTCCGGCACAACAGCGCGCTCTCGAATTCCGTTCCCTTCGGAATCGCCGCGCTTTCCTGCTGCTCACCCGGGATCCGGATGTTGCCGACACCGCTGAATTTAGCGCTCAGACCGGCATGATGCCGCCGGTTCTTGACCGGGATCACTTGGGATCGAAGTGAGCCGGACCTTTCTCCTCTTCTTGTTCGCCTTCTCAGCGCTCACTTTGCACGCGGGACCCATAGAGCGCCTGCTGACCGCCAACACCGGAGTGGTTACTTTGCCCCCCGGCGTCTTCGATATCCGGGAAGAGATTCACTTGCCGGATGGGGCCCGGTCGCTCACTATTCTCGGAGATAAAACCACCCTCCGCGCCTCCCCGGATTTTTCCGGCCGCGCCCTACTCAGTTGCCGGGGCTGCCGCGACCTGACGATCCGCAACCTGTCTTTTGACGGAAATCGAGCCGCACTCGAAAAGCCTTTGCCGCTTCCTCCCACCGATCTCCCGTTCGCGCGCTTCTATCGAAACAATGGAATTCTGGTGGAGGATACTACCGGGCTTACATTGCAGCGCCTGGCTTTTGTAGAGATAGCCAACTATCCGGTCATTGTCAGCCACTCCAGCACCATCCTGATCAGTAAATTAACCGTAAAGTCCAGCGGATCCCGCAACGCGAAGGGACGCAACAACGCGTCCGGCGGCATCCTGCTGGAACAGGGGGTCGACCATTTCCGCGTGGCGGATTCAGAGTTCGTAAACATTCGCGGAAACGCAGTCTGGACTCACTCCTGCTACGGCTCCGCGCGCAACCTCGACGGAGAAATAGTGGGGAATCGGTTCACGGAAATCGGCCGCGACGCCATCCAGGTCGGGCACGCGCAAAACGTCCGCGTCTCTGGTAACACCGGCCGCCGGATTGGATTTCCCGCTGAGTTGGTGGATGTCGAGGGTGGCGGTACTCCCGTGGGAATCGACACCGCGGGCAACGTGGACCGGACGATTTACGAATCGAACCGCTTCGAGGAAGTGAACGGAAAGTGCATCGATCTGGACGGATTCCACGACGGGATGGTCCGAAACAACACCTGCATCAACCGCGGCAAGCCGGAAGACTACGCCTACGGCAATTTCGGGATATCGTTCAACAACACCAGCATTGAGATGCGCTCCGAAAAGATCACCATTGAGGACAACCATTTGGAGGGGATGAAGTTTGGCGGGATTTTCGTGGTGGGCTCGAACCATCGGATTACGCACAATACTCTGATCCACCTGAATACCGCCCACTGTAACGAAACCCACGTCAGATTTGGATGCATCGCCATCGCCAACGAGCCCGGCTTCCTCGAGAGCGGTATCTATTTAGCGGCGCGCGCCGATAAACCCGACCCCGCGCGGGATATAACCATTGAGGACAACACCATTACCGGGTGGAAGATGAAGCAATACTGCATCCGGGCTGCTCCGGGAGTATCCCTGGCGGATAATAAAATTCGAGGGAACCGCTGTACCGATGAGTGAAGTCTCCGAAAGAATGCGGGCCGATTGGAATGAACGGGCCCGTGAAGACGCCCACTATTACGTAGCTTTCGGGGGCCGCAACCAGGATGAAGAAGCCTTCCTTGCCACCGCCGGAGAGGTGGTGGGTGCCGTGGAGTGGGAGCTAAAGCGTTTCCCGGCCGACGCCGACCGGCGGACCTGGCGCGCGCTCGAAATCGGTTGTGGCCCCGGCCGCCTGATGAAGCCCCTCAGCCAG
>JBBQUE010000433.1:0-4100 GCA_038212805.1 Bryobacterales bacterium
AGGACCCGGTTCAGGTACGTCATGCTACTTGACGGAGTCTTTCACTTTCTCCGCGCCATGTTCGGTGGCGCTGGCGGCCTTGTGGACGCCTTTCTTGGTGGTCTTCGCCACGGCCTTGCCGGTGTGCTTCGCGGCCTTGCCCGTGGCCTTGCCGGCTTCTTTCACTTCGCTGCCGGCCTTCTTAATGTCCTGCTTGGCAGTTTCCTGCGCCATCAGACCAAATCCACCCAGCAGAGCGGCGGCCAAAATCAAACCAGTGTTCTTGATCATGTTTGTACTCCCCTTCGCTTAGTAAGATTCGAACGCAAGCGCTTTCGTTTCAGCTAGTTGCATTGAATTATGTTCATGAATCGGGTTTAATGTTTCGGGGGAGGAATGGCGTTGCCCAGGTTCATGGATCCCCCGCCCTCGCTCACATAATTGCGGTTCCAGGTCGGGATCTCCACCACCACGTCGCCCGTTACAACACACTGGCAACCCAGGCGCGAACGCAGCGTAAGACCAGGGGCCATTTCGAGGCGGTCCGCTTCGTCGTCTTCCATTTCCGACAGGTTTTCCAGGCCCTCTCTCACAATCACGTGGCAGGTAGTGCACGCGCAGCTACCGCCGCAGGCATGTTCCAGGTGGACCCCAAACTCAATGCAAATGTCGAGCAGCGACTCGCGTTTACCGTGCTCGTGATAGGGCAATTTTCCGTGCTCGAATTCGAGCGTCTTTCCATCAATGATTACTTTGGGCACGTACCTTCAGTATACCGGGCGCACTCCGGCATACTGGTTAAGTGTTCCATTTCGTTGAGCAATTGATCGCCAGCCGCGTGGCTGAATTTATCCACGCGCGGTATGGGGTTGAGATCCCGGTAAATCTCGAGCAGCCCAAGCAATCGGCCTTTGGTGAATTGGCCATTCCCGTGGCCTTCCAACTGGCGCGCCAGTTGCGGCTGGCGCCCAAGGCCATCGCGGCCCAGCTGATTGAAGCCATGCCTTCCCTGCCCGGCGTTGCTTCGCTTGAAGTGGCTGGCAACGGATTCATCAACGTCCGGCTGGATCGCGGAGCCTACGGCGCGGGCGTGCTGGCCCTTCCGGAATCTGCTGAGAAGCTGGCCGGGAAGATTGTAGTGGAGCACACCAACATCAACCCCAATAAGGCCGCGCACATCGGCCACATGCGCAATGCGGTGCTGGGAGATACCTTCGTGCGCATGTTGCGCTCCATTGGGCACGCGGTTGAGGTGCAGAACTACATTGATAACACCGGCGTCCAGGTGGCGGACGTGGTGGCGGGGTTTGAACATCTGGAGCAGCGGTCCATCGAAGACGTGCGCAAGCTGATCTTGCATCCTGAACAGCCGTTCGATTATCTCTGCTGGGATCTGTACGCGCGCACATCGCTGCATTTCAAAGAGCACCCCGAGACCGTTGCATGGCGGCACGAAACGCTGCAGGCGATTGAGGCAGGCACCGGAAATACGGCGGATCTGGCGCATCTGGTGGCGGGAGCCATCGTCCGCGCGCACGTGAAAACCATGCTGCGGCTGGGCATTCAATACGATGTGCTGCCGCGCGAGAGCGAGATTCTGCACCTGCAGTTCTGGGCCACGGCGTTTGAACAGCTGAAGCAAAAGCAGGCGATTTACTTTGAGACCGAGGGCAAAAATAAGGGCTGCTGGGTGATGCCCGCGTCGGCGTTTTCCACCAATACCGGGGATGAAGATTCCAAGGTGATTGTCCGCTCCAACGGCACCGTGACCTACGTTGGCAAGGACATTGCCTATCAACTTTGGAAATTCGGACTGCTGGGCAAGGATTTTTATTACCAGTTATGGGACACCTATCCGGACGCGCACGCCCTCTGGACCACCACTGACGCCCCCAACACCAACCACGCCCCAGAATTCGGCCGGGCGGCGCGGGTTTACAACGTGATTGATTCGCGGCAATCGTACCTGCAGGATGTGGTGGTGGCGGGGCTGCGCGCGTTGGGGTATGCGGATCAGGCCGAGCGGTCGATTCACTTTTCGTATGAGATGGTGGCGCTGACTCCGCGTACCTGCGTGGAGTTGGGAATCGAATTATCCGAAGAGGACAAGCGGCGCCCTTATATAGAAGTGTCTGGCCGCAAGGGCCTGGGCGTGAAGGCGGACGATCTGCTGGATCGCCTGATTGAAAAGGCGCTGGCGGAGGTAAATTCGCGGCACCCGGAGGCTCCGGCCGGGGAGCGTTTGCAAGTTGCGTCGCAGTTGGCCACCGGCGCCCTGCGTTACTTCATGTTGAAGTTCACGCGCAATTCGGTGATCGCGTTTGACTTCCAGGAGGCCCTGAGCTTTGAGGGCGAGACCGGGCCTTACGTGCAGTACGCGGCCGTGCGCGCGCGCAATATTCTGCGCAAACTGGCCGGGCGCGGAGAGGCCATGCCAGATTTCAAGACTCTCCTGACGCGCGAATCGCTGGGGCGCCAGTTAGCGAATGAGGGGCTTTGGCAGTTGCTGCTGGCGGTCTCAAAGGCTGACACCATCATCCGCAACGCCGTGCAATCCGGCGAGCCCGCGCATGTGGCCAAGTATGCGTTCCAGTTAGCGCAGGCGTTCAATGTGTTCTATCACGACTTCCCGGTGTTGACGGAAGAAGACCCCGAAAAACGTACGTTCCTGCTGTGGATGACGGGTTACTTTCAGGCGCAGTTAGCGGGTACGCTGCAGATTCTGGGGATCGACGTGCCGGTGTACATGTAGCTTCGCTCTGAATGGCCGTGGCGAAAATGTCCTGGTCAGGGTGGGGATATATGAGATCGGGCTACAAGGCAGCGAGTGCGGCGTCCAGGGCGGCAAAGGTGGCAGGCCCCACCTTTCCGTCGGGCTCCAGGCCAGTGAGATCCTGGAATTTCTTCACGGCCGCGGCCGTTTGCGGGCCATAGACTCCATCCGTGGCGAGCACCGGATCGGCACCTAGTTTATTGAGCGACGCCTGCACCCAAGTAGTGGTGTGCAAGGCAGGATCCTGGCTGCCCAGCGCGGCCTTCCACCGCTTCAACCAGAGCGTTCGCTCTTCCAGGCCCGTGAATCCGCCGTTCAAATGTTGCGTCACTCCGCTCACGTCGTCCGCATTCGCAAATGGCAGGCAGCCGCACAGTACGAAGTCCGCCACGCCGCATTCCAAGGCGTGCTCTGGAGACTTGACCAGATCGCGGCTATTGATCAGATCCAGCCCCACCTGCGCGCCCAGCGCTGCATAATTCCCCCGGCCGGTCACCTGGCTGAGTCCGCGCCCAATGAAGGTGGATCCATCATGCGTCGCCGGCCGGTTGCCATTGCGTCCGCCGTACACGTTATCGATCAGCTTGGCAGGAAAATCCGGATCGGCCGCGAACGATCCAACTTTTGCAAAACAGTCCGCCTCATCCCGGAAGCGCGACGGCCAGACCACGCACGCCCGCTTGGCCGTGTAATGAATGTTCTCTTCCATCTCCGTGCCGGCCCCGCATTCGTGGCTGAATTGCGCCATGGCATGCGCGATCGTCAGGTCGTTATTCAATCCGTGCCTGGCGAATACCGCCCCGGCTGCGGCCACCATGCCCTCCATCAATCCCGCAACCACTTTGTTACCTTGTGGCCACAGATCATTCAACATTTCAAGAGTCAGCATAGTGGACATGGGAGTCTCCAGGAGAGTGGTCAAAGTCTAGCATATTCCAGGATTTCTTCTCCCATCAATAAGCACTTGATGGCGGGCGTGTTGTAGTAAATCAACCGCATCCGATACTTCGCCTTGTAGATATACCCCCAGACCTCCAGCACTTCAAATCTCTGCCTGGGGTCTTCCGGATTCCGGAGAGACGGTAACTCCTTGGCGTTCTTGTCAATGGAAATTCGATCGTCCGGACCCGTGTGAAAAATCAGCAGTTTCCTGGCCCGGTCAATCGCATTGGTCGCGCAAGCCAGATCCGCCCCACTGCCCAGAGAACCGAAGAAGCCCACGAACAGGAAGAGACCAGCGATGCAGTTCATGGTCCGTACTCTAGCATGCGCGGACGGAGCAATCTGTCGATCGAAAAAGACCGTGAAGCCGCAAACCGGGTGGCTGCAATCCCCCAAGAAGAAATCT
>JBBQUE010000434.1:0-4100 GCA_038212805.1 Bryobacterales bacterium
GGCCCCAATTCAGGTCCGCGATCCGAACGTCATCCAGCGGCGTCGGCATCCCCAGTTGCGCCCAGATCTTCACCGTGGTCTCGGGCAGCACCGGATACAATATGGCACAGATGATCCGGAGCGCCTCGGCGGCCGTGTAGAGGGTTTCGTCAAGCAGCTTGGGGGCGCCTGGGTCCGTGCTCTTGTTCAGCTTCCAGGGCGCGCGCTCCACAATGAACTTGTCGAGCGCCGAAATGAAAGTCCACACCCTTTCCAGATAGCGCGAAAAATCGAACGCCTTGAACGCGATGAGCGCTTCAGCGATGTCGCGAGTGGCGATCTCGGCAATCTCGTTGGAACCTGGGGAATCAGGCACTTCCCCGCCCCGGTACTGGTGAATCATGCTGAGCGTACGGCTGGCCAGGTTGCCCAGACCGTTGGCTAGGTCGGAGTTGTAGCGCTGCACGATGGCGTCGTAACTGAAAGTGCCATCCTGTCCGAAAGTGATTTCACGCAGCAGGAAGTAGCGCAGAACGTCGTTACCCATCACTTGGCAAATCGGCCAGGGCCGCACGATATTGCCGCGCGACTTGCTCATTTTGTTGTCCTGCACCATCAGGAAGCCATGCGCGAAGACCTGTTTCGGAATCGGCAGACCGGCCGCCATCAGGAATGCCGGCCAGTAAATGGCGTGGAAGCGCAGGATATCCTTGCCGATCAGGTGCAGGTCGGCCGGCCACAGGCCCTCGCCGTTCACCGCGCTCATGTAAGAGATCAAGGCATCGAACCAGACGTAGAAAACGTGGTTGCCTTCCACCGGCACCGGGATGCCCCACTTGATATTGGTGCGGGTGATGGAGAGATCTTTGAGACCTTGCTTCACGAACGCGATCAGTTCGTTGCGGCGGTAATCGGGCAGGATGAAATTCGGGTTGCTCTCATAGAGATCCAGCAGCTTGTCTTGAAAAGCCGACAGCTTGAAGAAGTAATTCTCTTCCGTAACGGTTTCGGTAAGGCGGCCGCAATCCGGACAGTTGTCGCCCGGTTGGGCGTCGGTCACATAGAGTTCGTCGTGGAAGCAGTACTGCCCGGTATAAGCACCCTTATAGATATAGCCGTTCTTCTGGCAGCGTTCAAACAGGTCGCGGACGGTTTCAAAGTGCTTGGGGTCGCTGGTGCGGATGAAACGGTCGGGCTCCACGCCCAGTTTAGCCCACTGGCTTTTGAACTCTTCCGCCATGGTGGCGGCGAACTGTTCCGGGGTCTTACCGGCGGCCTTCGAGGCGCGTTCCACGTTCTGGCCGTGTTCATCGGATCCCGTAGTCACAATCACCGGATCGAAGCCTTCCATCCGCTTGAAACGGCGAATCATGTCAGCGACGGCAGTGGTATAGAAATGGCCGATGTGGGGCGCGCCGTTTACGTAATAAATAGGAGTGGTGAGGTAGTATTTCATTGCGAATTGAGATAAGCGAGGCTGGCTTCCGCCAGGATTTGGCGTAGGGGCACGCCGGTTTTGAGCGCGATGGCCTTGCAGTCATCGTACTCCGGGGCTGCGCCGTCTTCGGACACTTTCATACGAACCTTGCCGTGCGGCGTTTCCACGTCCACGATGCGGCGGGATCTCACACGGCGGCCGGCGTCGTAAATCCGCAGGCCCAGCGTGGGGGTTTCGCGGAATAGCAGAGCGGCCAGGGCCTCGCGATCCTCGGGACGGGCGATCACGCGCAGCAGCGTCCCGGGACGGCTCTTCTTCATGAAGATGGGCGTGAGGGTGACGTCCAGTGCGCCGGCGGTAAGCAGCCGCTCCATGGCATAGCCGAGGACTTGGGGACTGGCGTCGTCGATATTGGCTTCCAGCACGGAGACCGAGGTGGCTTCGGTGGCCGACGTACGCTCGCCGATCAGCACGCGCAGGACGTTAGCGTGCTCAGGAAAATCGCGATCGCCCGCGCCGTGTCCCGTGACGGTTAAAGTCATGGGAGGCATGGGCCCAGCGGGTTGCGCGAGTGCGGCGATCAGGGCGGCTCCGGTGGGCGTGGTGAGTTCCATGGCGGGCCCGCGGGCGTATACCGGACGGCCGATCAGAAGCTGCGCCGTGGCCGGAGCGGGTACCGGAAGTACGCCGTGTTCGGTTTTCACCGTTCCGCTGCCGGTGTTGACGGGCGCGGCGTGAATCTCATCAATAGCCAGCAGGTGGAAGCCCAGGCATGCGCCCGCGATGTCACAGATGGAATCCACCGCGCCCACTTCGTGGAAGTGGACCTTCTCGATGGGAACGTCATGCGACTTGGCTTCGGCCTCGGCCAGGGTTTGGAATACGCGGCGGGCGTTGTGCTTCGCGGCATCCGGAAGCAAGGAGCGGTCCAGGATTTCTAATATGTGCGGGAGGTGCCGGTGCTTTTTCGATTCGGTGAAATCCACCGAGAACTTGGTGGCCGCAATGCCCCGCCGCTTCGTTTTTCCAATCCGGAAGGTGGCCTCGGTCTGAAGGCTGTCCAATCCGTTGAGCATAACGCTAGGGTCAGCGCCCGCATCCAGCAGCGCGCCCACCGTCATATCCCCGGCAATACCGGAGAATGCATCCAGATAACAGATCCTCACCGGCATCCCCTTCCAGGGTAACAATAGATTGGCCGCGGATACACGCCGATACACGCCGATGCACGCGCACAGGACCAAGGCAAGGTAGGGCCAGGGCTTTTGTTATCCGCGTTTATCGGCGTTCATCCGCGGCCACTTACTCCGCCACCAGCTATTCTAGTAGAAGTGTCCTCTTTGAATTTTCATCTGGAACAGTACGATGGGCCACTCGACCTGCTGCTCGATTTAATTCGCAAACAGCAGATCAACATCTACGATATCCCGATTGCCTCCATTACCTCGCAGTATCTGGAATACATGCAGAAGGCCATGGAACTGGATATGGAACTGAGCGCGGAGTTCGTCTTCATGGCGGCCACGCTGATCCACATCAAATCGAAGCTCCTGTTGCCGCGGGATCCGGAACTGGCCAAGATGGAGAAGGACGAGGACGACCCCCGATCCGAACTGGTGGCCAAGCTGATTGAGCATGAGCGGTTTAAGAATGCCGCGGAAATGCTGCAGCAGAAGCGCATGGTGGAAGAAGCGGTATGGTCTAACCCGCAGATGGCGCAGTTCCTGGCCGAAGACGAATCGCCTGGCTTGACGGTGAGCCTGGTGGATCTGGTGAATACGTTCCAGACTATTCTGGAGCGCGCCAAGAACCGCCCGGTGTATGAGATCGGCCAGGAAAGCGTCACTGTTCCGGATATGATCCGGTACGTGGAATCATTATTTCGCAAGGCGCGAAAAAACGAAGCCATTTCGGCGACCTTGCTGTTTGAAGGGCAGAAGAGCCGGCGGGCCATGATTTGCCTGTTCCTGGCGATTCTGGAGCTGGTGAAGCGGCAGGCTCTGGTGCTGACCCAGAAAGATGCGTTTGGGGACATCGGATTGAAGCGGCATGAGGGGTTTGACGAAGTGTTTGGCGAAGGCGAAACTCTTCAAGGTGAAACTCTGGCCGCTATTGAACAGGAATATATCTGACGGTCATGGAACAGGAACACGGCGAGCTTTTCGTGGTGGAGGAGGCTGGCCCCCAGGATCTGCATCCGGGGCTCAAGGCGGTGCTCGAAGCCGTGATTTATATCACGGACGAGCCGTTGTCATTAGCCCAGATCGCTACCGCATTGGGCCAGCCGCCGGATCTGGTGAAGGCAGCCATGCAGAAACTGGCGGCCGATTACGCTTCCGAAGACCGGGGAATCACCATCCGGGAAGTGGCCGGCGGCTACAAAATGGCCACCAAGCCGGAGCATCATGAGGCGGTCCGGGCCTTCGTCAAGAATTTGAAACCGCCGCTGAAGCTGTCGCTCCCGGCGCTGGAGACCATGGCGGTGATCGCGTATAAGCAACCGATTACGGCTCCAGAGATTATGGAAATCCGCGGCGTACAGGGCGCGGGCGTGCTGAAAACCCTGCTGGATCGCAAGCTGATTGCGACCGCGGGCCGGAAGAACGTGGTGGGGAAACCGATTCTGTATAAAACCACGAAAGACTTCCTGATCCAGTTTGGGCTGAAGGACTTAGCGGAGCTT
>JBBQUE010000435.1:0-4095 GCA_038212805.1 Bryobacterales bacterium
ATCTGGTGATCTGCGGGGCGCTGACTTCGGATAGCGAACCGCAAGGTCCGGCGGGCGACGTGCGGGCGTTCAACGCGCGCACCGGCCAACTGGTTTGGACGTTCCACACGGTGGCCCGCAAGGACGAATTCGGCGGCGATACATGGGAAGGCGATGCGGCGAAAAATCGGGGAGCGGTGAATCCCTGGTCAATTCTGTCGGTAGATCCGGAGCGTGGAATTCTGTTCCTGCCGTTGACCTCGCCCTCGTTCGATTTTTATGGAGGGGACCGGAAAGGCGCGGGGCTGTTCGGAGATTCACTGGTGGCGCTTGATGCCGCTACCGGCAAGCGGCTATGGCACTTCCAGACGGTACACCATAATATCTGGGATTATGATCTGCCCGCCCAGCCTAATCTGGTAACGGTGCGGCGCAACGGCAAGGATATCCCGGCGGTGGCGCAGATCACCAAAACTGGCTTCACGTTCATTTTTGACCGGTTAACCGGCAAGCCGCTTTATGACATTGTGGAAACGCCGGTACCGAAGAGCGATGTGCCGGGTGAGGAGGCTTGGCCCACTCAGCCCAAACCCGTGGCGCCGCCGCCCTATGCGCGCCAGAGCATGAAGCCGGAAGAGTTAACCGACGTAACCCCGGAAGCACACGCCTATTGCGGCAAGCTGATAGAAAATGCGGTCTTCGGGGACGTGTTCCTACCCTTGGGACTGAAGCCCACGGTGATGTTTCCGGGCACCAATGGCGGGGCGAACTGGGGCGGTGCGTCGTACGACCCGGAGACCCGGACGCTGTATGTGAACTCCATGGATGTGGGCATGCTGTACCAGATGGTGAAACGGGCGGGCGTGGTTCCATACCGGCCGCAGGGCTTCGGCACGCCCAATTCGCGCTTCTGGGACCAGAATCTATGGCCATGCCAGAAACCGCCGTGGGGGCATCTGACGGCTATCGATTTAGATCATGGGACGTTCCGGTGGCGGTCCGTACTGGGCGTGGTGGATGCCCTGATCGAAAAGGGTTTGCCGCCCACGGGCGCGCCGAATCTGGGAGGGTCGCTGGTGACGGCCGGCGGCCTGGTGTTCATTGGCGCGACGAATGATGCGCGCTTCCGTGCTTTCGATAAAGAGACCGGGAAGGAACTCTGGGTGACGCGGTTGCCGGCCAGCGCGCACGCCACGCCGATGACGTTCATGGGGCGGACGTCGAAGAAACAGTACGTGGTGGTGGCGGCGGGCGGCGGCAATAAGTACAGCGATGTTTATACCGATACGCTGATGGCGTTTGCGCTGCCGTAGGTGCAGCCGGGGAGTTCCGGAGGGAAATGCCGGGTTCTGATCTTAGCCATTGGATATTTCAGGGCGACAAGTCGAAGGATCGTCCCGCCGACCTGGGTTACTACGTTGGATATAAGATTTGTGAGCAGTTCTATCGCCACGCCACCGACAAACGCGAAGCAGTACGCCGCATACTGAACATCACCGATCCTGAGGCGTTCCTGACGGAGAGGGGCTACGGAGGAGTCAACTAAGAAATTTGCCGGAAGGGGAAATTAGTGCCATTTCCGCGGCGTCGATTCCGTTAGGATAAGTACAAGAACCGGGCTAGGAACAACGCCGTCAGCGCATAAACCAGCCAGTGGATCTCACGGAATTTTCCGTAGGCCACCCGCAAGATTGTGTGTGCCGTAAACCCGAAGGCCAGTCCGTTGGCGATGCTGAAGCTGAGCGGAATGGTGGTCATGGTCAGGAATGCCGGGATGGCAATCAACGGGTCCGCCCAGGCGATCTCCGCCACCTGGGTCATCATCAGCGAACCCACAATAATCAGCGCCGGGCCGGTGGCCGCCCCTGGCACCGCGCCCATCCACGGTGCGATAAACAATGCCACCAGGAACAGCAACCCCACCACGATGGACGTGACACCGGAGCGTCCGCCCGCGACAACACCAGCCGCGCTTTCGATGTAACTCACCACGGTAGATGTCCCGGCCAGCGAACCCGCCACCGTGGCCGAGGCGTCCGCGATCAGGATCCGGCCAATGCGTGGTATCGATTCCGAATCCTTGAATAGCCCGGCCTTGGTTCCCACCGCCACCAGCGTGCCCACGTTATCGAACAAGTCCACGAAGAGAAAGACAAACACGATCTCGAGCAAACCGATTCTCAGCGCGGCCGGAATGTCCAGGTGGAAAGCCGTGGCGCTCAGCGCGGTCCAGGAGTAGCTTTGCGGCTGCCAATGCACGATTCCAAAAGCCGCGCCCACCGCGGTAGTGGCAACTACGCCGATCAGAATGGCGGCGCGCACTTCCCACACCAGCAGCGCGGCCATCAGCAACAGACCAAATACGGAAAGCAACGTCTCCGGCTTCGCCAGATTGCCCATCGTCACCAGCGTCGCGGGACTGGCCACGATAATCCCGGTGGTGCGGAAGCCGATCAGCGCGATGAACAAGCCCACGCCCGCCGCGACGGCCGAGTAGAGATCGCGTGGGATGGCCTGCATGATCATCTGGCGCACGCCCAACCAGGTCAGAATCAGGAAGGCCACGCCCGACAGAAACACCGCGCCCAGCGCCGTCTCCCAGGGAATTCCCATGCCTTTCACCACGCTGTAGGTGAAGTAGGCATTGAGCCCCATGCCCGGCGCCAGCGCAATGGGATACCGGGCATACGCCCCCATCAGCAGGCTGCCGAAGGCCGCGCACAGGCAGGTGGCCGCGGTTACGGCTGCCAGGGGCATACCGGTTTCACTAAGAATCGCCGGGTTGACGAAAATGATGTAGGCCATCGCCACGAAAGTGGTGACGCCGGCCAGCACTTCCGTGCGCCAGGTGGTCTTCAGCCGTTCAAATTCAAAGTAACGTTCCAGCGCTGCGCGCACTAAGCGAACACCTGCCGGATGACGTTGCCTCCAAAATCCGTCAGCTTCTCGTTGCGCCCGTTGTGGAGATAGAACAGCTGGTTTTGATCCAGCCCCAACGCGTGCAGGATGGTGGCGTGAAAATCCCGCATGGGATAACGGCAATTTTCGAGGGCCCGGAGACCGAACTCGTCGGTATCGCCGATGGATTGCCCGCCCTTCACGCCGCCGCCCGCGAACCACATGGTGAAACCGTGCGGATTGTGGTCGCGCCCGTTGCCGGCCTGCGACATGGGCAGACGCCCGAATTCGCTGCCCCAGATCACCAATGTGGAATCGAGTAAACCGCGCTGCTTCAGATCCTGCAGCAACGCCGCCACCGGTTGATCGGTCAGGCCGCACATTTTTTCGTGGTTCTCCACCAGGTCTTTGTGCGCATCCCACTGCATGCTCACCGGGCCTCCGCCAGAATAGATCTGGACGAACCGGACGCCGCGCTCCACCATGCGCCGGGCCAGCAGGCAGCGGGTTCCAAAATCGGCGGTGCGCTTCTGGTCCAGGCCGTAGAGCTTGCGGGTGGCCTCGGTTTCCTGCGCAAGATCCACGGCTTCCGGGGCGTGGCTCTGCATGCGGAACGCAAGTTCGTAGGAACTGATGCGCGCCGCCGCTTCGGTGTCGCCTTCGGGCGCGTCCATCTCGTTCATCTTCTGCAACAGGTCCAGAGTCCGGCGCTGGCGCTGCTCAGTCATCCCCGGAGGGGGCTTCAAATGCAGAATCGGGCTGGGGCCGTTGCGCAGCAGAGTGCCTTGATACACGGCCGGCAGAAAGCCCGCGCCCCAGCAGGGAGTGCCACCCTCCGGCGTACCTTCCGGTTGCGGCATCACCACATACGCGGGCAGATTTTCGGATTCGCTGCCCAGTCCATAGGTAACCCACGAACCCAGGCTGGGATAGCCCATCAAAATGCGTCCGGTATGCACCTGGTACATGGCTGGGGCATGGACCACGCTATCGGTATAGAAACTGCGCACGAAACAGAGATCGTCCACGTGCCTGGCCAAATGCGGATACAGCGAGGAAACCGGGAGCCCGCTCTGCCCATGCTGCTGAAATTTCCACGGCGACGGCAGCAGCGGAGTATCCCCGCTAGTGAACTGGCTGATGATCTTGCCATAGCTGGCGGGCAGCGGCTGGCCTGCGTATTTTTCGAGTGCGGGTTTGGGATCGAACGTGTCGATG
>JBBQUE010000436.1:0-4090 GCA_038212805.1 Bryobacterales bacterium
GGGCAATTTCGTTGCAAACCTGGACACTTTCACCGCCAATGCGATCCCAAACGGAACCAGTCCGGCGGTTCGCGTAAATACGAGTCAGCAGCCGGGGCTCTGCATTGGCGGAACGGTTTCCTCGCCCTATGGCCCTCCTCAACCCATGGACCCTTGCAGCGCAGGATTGGACTACGTTGGTCCGCTTCCGTTGGAGGCGGTGACGAATTACGATATTCTCTTCAGCGTGAATGTGCCGTCTCTTGGGACCCACTTTTTTGTCTTCCTGGCCTCGAACCAATTTCGGCAATCTACTATCAGCCATACCTTCGGGAACGACACGCCGGCGGGATCATCGCTCTGGTTCAATAGCAACGGGGAATTCAGGAACGTCGCGAATGGGACTAAGATCAGTTTCCGCCAGGGAGTGATCAGCATTAATGGCAACGGGTTCACGGTTCCGGACGCCGACGTAGTCTTCAGTTCCTCTGCCAGGTGTTCGACTACTTCCTATGATTCCTCGCTAAACCTCTGGACCACAACCGTGCCGCTTCAGGGGGATGACGGAGTTTTCCTGGGGGGACTTTCAGCGCCGGTGCCGACCGCGATCCCGAAGGGTACAAAAGTCGCTTGGAGCGCTACCGTTTTCTCCAACCAACCCATAACGTTTGACTGGAAATGGGGCGCCGCGGCTTATAATCCGTTCACTTCCGACTACAATCTGGTGCTGCCCAAGCCGGCCGCCGAAACGTCCTGCCAGTATAACAAAGACGATCAGGTCGGTACTCCTGAGGGTTTCATCCGCGCAATTGCGGGCGGCACGGGTGCCGGGGGCACGAACCGGACGGGCACGTTTACTGCGCCGGCCGGCGCGGTTGTAATTCCGTATAAGCTAAATCCTTAAACCCAGACACACTTGCGGTCTCATCGCCTGCGCGGTTCGCTGGCTATGAGACCGTTTCCGTATTAAATGGCGCCGCGCCGGTTGGCTATAACGGTGACCTGGATATCACGCGCCAGCCGGATCACCTTCATCACCAACCGGTGTTTCCCGTCCGGCAGGGGCGACCGCGGACGTTCCGGCTTCGCCAGAAAGATCTGGGTGATGGCGTTCGTATGCGCAAATCCCACCAGCGCTTCCGCCGGCTCCTCCGCATTCAGAATCCGCGTTTCAATGTGCAGCTTCCTGGCAAAATCGAGATGCCGTTCCAGGGATTCCCGTTGTGCGACGGGCAGGCCGGCCAAGCCCGGCGCGGGCACCACGGATACAGCGAAACAATCGGCCCGCAGGTAATCCGCAACCCGCCTCCCGCGCCGGATTAAGGCCACGGCACTGGGAGAATCGGTGACATGGATCAGAATCCGCTCGTGCACCGCGGCAGGGTCGGATGGTTGGGCAACGCCGCTTGGGGTATGAACGGTTTGCTGGAGAGGTTCGGCATGGCGCAGGTCCACTTCATGAGCGGTCTGGCGCAGAGCCATTTCCCGCAGCGCCGCCAGGGTGGGTTCCTTGAAGAAGTTCTCCTTGGCTCGCTGCGCTTTGTCGGCGGCGTACACGACCCCACGATCCAAACGGTTCAGCAAAGCTCCCGGCGTGAGATCGACCAGGACGACTTCGTCCGCGCGCTTGAGCACCCAATCGGGAACGGTCTCGCGAACCTGCACTCCCGAAATCTGGCGGATCTGGTCGTTCAAGCTCTCCAGGTGCTGAACGTTCATTGTGGTGATGACATCGATGCCCGCCGCGAGGAGCACCAGCACGTCTTCCCAACGTTTGACCCGCGGGGAACCCGGGACATTGGTATGGGGAAACTCGTCAACCAGGCAGATCTCGGGCCGCCGGGCCAAAATCGCGTCGATATCCATCTCCTCAAAATGCCGGTCGCGGTATTCCACCATGCGCCGGGGAATCAATTCCAGGCCTTCGGTCTTCGCGATAGTATCTTTCCGCCCATGGGGCTCGAAGTAGCCAATTACCACGTCGTGACCCGCGGCCGCAAGATGCTGGCCTTCGTCCAGCATCTTGAAAGTCTTCCCGACACCCGCCGCATAGCCAAGGATCACCTTCAACTTGCCTTGCACGGGCTTTCCGTCCAACGGCGGCTCTGCGGGCTGCTGCATTCCTCTTAGCTTACTGAACCCATTTCCCGGTTTGGAAAGATGCGAATATCGATGCCGGACGACTCCAGTATCAAGCGCTCCACGGGCTTCTTCCGGAACTTATCCAAAAACCCGGCACGCCGGGTGTGGCCCACAAAAATCTGGCTGATGCCTTCCTTGGCTGCGAACTCCAGGATGGCCGCCACCGGATCCTCCCCATGCAGCATGGCGATTTGAGCATTTGCCTCACGCGCGGATTTAAGGTTCTCATCCAGCATGGCTTGGTCGGTATCCGAGAGATCTTCCTGTTCCACGTAGGCAACGAAGAGATCGCCGTGAAATCGATCCGCCTGGCGCCGTCCCCGCTGGATCATGAGACCGGCATTCGAGCGCGGGGTCATACAAACCAGAATTCGTTCCTGCGCGCCGTAGGTTTGTTCAATGCCATGCCGCTGCAGGTAATCGACCAGTTGAACATCCACCACTTCGGCGGCAAGCACCAGGGCGATCTCCCGGAGCTCAGAGAGTTGCCTTGCCAGCGATTCGGGACCGGTGCCCAGGGTGCCTGAATTCGTGCGATCCACGCAGTATTCAGGCGGCGCGTCCACCACCTCAATCTCGTCGGCCTTGCGCAGAAACCATTCCGGAACGGAGTCGGTAACTACCTTGCCCCGGATCTCTTCCACCCGATTTTGTTTCTCGCGGATGTATTGCAGGTTGATGGTGGTGATAACGGAGATTCCGCTGCCGAGCAGCTCCTCCACGTCCTGCCAGCGCTCCGCGTTCTTGCTGCCCGGAGGATTGCAGTAGGCCAGGCCGTCGATCAAGCACACTGCCGGACGGCGGCGCATCACGGCTGGCACATCAATGGCCGGACCCCCCAGATCGGATTGGGAAGGAATGACTTCGAATCCCCGTAGAAGCTCCAGGATGGCCGGTTCAGACGCGGCTTGGATGGCAGCGACAACTACGTCTTGCCCGCGCAGCTTCCGCCGCCGGCCCTCATCCAGCATGCGGAACGACTTCCCCACTCCAGACGCGTAACCAAGAAACACCTTCAGACGGCCGCGTAGTTGATGGCTTTCCTCCGCCTCCACGCGCTTGAGTAGTTCTTCCGGACTGGACCTTCGCCGTTCAAGTTCCCGCATCGCTATTTTTTGACAGGGTACTGGTTATCCAGCGCCAGGTTCAAAAGAAGAACATTCACTCGCGGTTCGCCCAGAAATCCCAGGTCCCTACCTTGAGTGAATTGCTGAATCAGCCGTTCTACATCCGGCACCGGCATTCGGCGCGACATGGCCACGCGGCTGCTTTGCACTTTGGCCGATTCCGGGCTGATGTGCGGGTCTAACCCGCTGCCGCTCGCCGTTGCCAGATCAGCCGGCAGGGCACCCAGGTAAGCGGGGTTAGCCGCTTTCAGCTTCTCAACCGAGCCCTTTACGCGGTCCATCAGCTTTTGGCTAGTCGGGCCCAGGTTCGAACCGCCGGACGCCGAGGCATCGTAGCCATCGTTACCCGCGGCCGAGGGGCGAGGCTGAAAATACTCCGGCTTCGAGAAGTTCTGGCCGATCAACGCCGAGCCCACAACTTTGTCTGAGCGGGTTATCAGGCTGCCGTTGGCCTGGAGGGGAAATAACAACTGGCAGAGGCCTGTCACCAGACTGGGATAAAGCAGTCCGGTCAGTACGGTCAGTAAGATGGTCATCCGCAGTGCGGGAAGCAATTGTCTCCACATATTCGGCTCCTTACGCCAAACCCAACACATGCACTACTTGATCGATCAGCCAGATAGCGGGGAACGGCACGATCACCCCGCCCAAGCCGTAAACCAACAGATTCCGCCGCAAGAGCGACCCCGCCGATTCCGGCCGGTACTTCACACCGCGCAACGCCAGCGGCACCAGCAGAATGATGATGATGGCGTTGAAGATGGTCGCGCTCAGAATGGCGCTCTCCGGCGATGTGAGCTGCATGATGTCGAGCGCGGCGAGCGGACCCTTTTCACCTGGCA
>JBBQUE010000437.1:0-4088 GCA_038212805.1 Bryobacterales bacterium
CGCCCTGGGCCGGATTGCCGCCCGGCTGCGCGGCGTGCCCTGCGTGTTCACCGCGCACACCTGGTGCTTCGCCGAAGGCACTTCCTGGAAATGGAAGCTGATCGGCACACCACTCGAGCGCTGGACGGCCCGCTGGTCCAGAGCAATCATCAATGTCTCGGAAGCTAACCGCCAACTTGCCTTGCGCCACCGTATCGCGCCGCCTGAAAAGCTCATCACGGTCCACAATGGAGTTCCCGATTCCGCGCATCGCGCGTCTCCCGGGGCCAGCGGTATCCCGAGGATCGTGATGGTGGCGCGCTTCGCCCCGCAAAAAGCTCACGCCGATCTGATCCGCGCCATCCGGGACATCGATCTTCCTCTGCGCGTTCAGTTTATTGGCGACGGTTCCGCCCGCGCCGCGCACGAAACGCTCGCCAGCGAACTCGGCGTGCGGGACCGGATCGACTTCCTGGGCGTCCGGACCGACGTCACCGAAATCCTGGCCCAGACCCACATCTTCGCGCTCCCGACCAACTGGGAAGGCTTTCCGCTCACCATCCTCGAAGCCATGCGATCCGGCCTGCCGGTAGTCGCCTCGAACGTCGGCGGGATTGCGGAAGCGGTGGTTCCCGGGACTACCGGATTCCTCACTCCGGCCGGCTCCATCCCGGCGCTTACGGACGCACTCCGCCAACTGGTGGCTAGCCCGAGTCTCCGTGGCACCCTGGGGTCCGCTGCCCGCGCCCGTTTTGAAAACGAATTCACCGTGGACGTAATGCTGCGGAAGACTGTCGCCATCTACCAATCCATCCTGGAAGAACATACTTCGGTCCGATATCACCTAAGTACTATCGCCTAGCTCTCAAGGCTCATGACTCGGCCGGGTTGTCCAGTACGGTCAGCCCATTGGAACAAACCAACTCACGCCGTACAGTCATGCTAGGCCCGCACGTCACGGGCCACTGACCATGGCGACCATAACCTGTCCGTCCCCGATTCTCCAAACCATCGACATCCCCAATCGTCCGGGAGCGACCATCGCCTGCCTGGTGATCACCGACAGCCTTGCGCTGGCAAGCTCGGTAGGCGTAAGCGTGCTGCTGAAGGCCGTTATCCAAGGCGACGTACATCCTGAAAGCTACCTGCGCTTGTGGCCCCTCCTCTTCGTATTCCTGCTGGTCTACGCGGTCATTGGGCTCTATTCCATCGTCGCGCTCAGCCCCCCCGAAGAACTACGCCGCGCCACCATCGCCTCGGTCGTCCTCTTTCTGTTGTTGGGCGCAGTCACCGTATCCTTCCGCGGAGCGCAGCACCAATTCACCTGGACCCTTTTCCTCGCGCTTGCGGTGAGCGTGGTACTCTTTCCCCTGCTGCGCGCCTGCACCCGCCAACTGTTTGCCGACCGCGGATGGTGGGGGTTTCCAGCCGTTATCTTCGGAGCGGGCCGGGCAGGCGAGCGCATCTTGAAGACCATGCGGGAGGATCCAACCCTGAGCCTGAAACCGGTGGCCTTGGTGGATGCGCGGAGTCTCAAAATGGAGATCGACGGGGTTCCGGTGTTCCGCGACCTGGATCACTCCACCACCCTGATTCCCGCGGGCCGGCACGCCTATGCGGTCTTCGCGGCTGAGGATCTGCCCACGGCCCAACTTGGTGCCATCGTGGAACGATATCGCGGCAGCTTTTCTCATATCCTGGTCATACCGGAGCTCACCGGCATGGCCAGCCTATGGGTAAATCCCAAGAACATCGGCGGCATGCTGGGCCTCGAAATCAGTCAGAACCGCATTCACGACCGCGCCAAGCGCGCACTGGATCTTTTTCTCACCGCTCTTTTCGCGGTGTTCGCGGGTCCCGCTTGCGTACTGCTGTGCCTTTGGATCCGGCTCGATTCGCCCGGTCCGGCGCTCTACAGCCAAAAGCGCATCGGGGTACACGGCCGTCCCTTCCGCGCTTGGAAATTTCGTTCCATGGTGGCTAATTCCCAAGAGATGCTGGCACGGCATCTGGAAACCGACCCCGACGCCTTGAAGGAATGGAAACGCACACAGAAGCTCAAGAACGACCCCCGAGTCACCCGCGCCGGCCGGTTCCTGCGCAAAAGCAGTCTCGACGAGTTGCCCCAAATCTGGAACGTCCTGCGGGGCGAGATGAGCTTCGTGGGCCCGCGCCCGATCGTCGAAAACGAGATCCACCATTATGGAGATAGCTTTGACCTCTATAAAAGGGTCCGGGGCGGCATCACCGGACTCTGGCAAGTCTCCGGCCGCAGCGACACTACCTATACGGAACGCGTGCTGCTCGATTCGTTTTACGCGCGGAACTGGTCCGTCTGGCTCGACCTCTGTATTCTCTTCCGTACTTTCTCGGTTGTACTTTTTGGTAAGGGTGCCTATTAAGTTCTGAGCGGTAACTGCCGATAGCTCTTCTAGAAGGGGGAAACTCCTTCAAGGAACAGGAGGAGACTTTCGGAGCATGGATCGGAGCATGGGTCGGATCAGGGATAGAGCCTGTGCGCATTGACGGCCAGGATGCAACAGCCGGCGTAGCTCCCGAACACGGCGGCGCGATCATCCATCGGGCCTGGGCTCTGTTTCGCCATCGCGTGTTCCAAAACATGATCGCGCTCTGGGGCGTTCAGATCATCCGCAAGATCCTGCCGGTGGTCACCATGCCCTATCTCGGACGGGTACTGGGTCCGGACGGGCTGGGCCTGATCGCGTTCGTCCAGGGCTTCACCACTTTTGGAGCACTCTTAATCGAGTACGGCTTCAATCTCTCCGCCACGCGCGAACTGGCCCAGTGCCGTACTGACAAACACCAGCGGGCCCGCTTGATGGGGGGCGTTCTGGGTGCTCAACTCGGCCTCAGCGCGGTGGCCGTGCTGCTTTCCATCATTGCCAGCCGTTTCGTCCCGATTCTGGCAGGCCATTCCCGCCTCCTGACCTTCGGCCTGATTTTTGCCGTTTCCGACAGCCTGAATCCGTATTGGTACTTCCAAGGCATGGAGCGCATGCACTTCGTGGCGATTTTTGAGGTGGCCGCGAAGAGCGCCGCCGCCGCCGCTATTTTCGCTCTGGTCCGCTCGCCCGACGACACGTGGTTGGTGCTTGCAATTCAGAGCGGGGCTTCGCTCTGTGCCACCGGCGCGGGGCTCTACCTGGCGTTGCGGGAAAGTGGCATGTCGTTCCCGCGCCCGGCTCTGATTCGGGAAGCGCTCAAGCGAGGCTGGCCCATGTTTCTCTTCCGCGGCGCGGACACTCTGTATTCGTTGGGCAATTCGTTTGTTCTCGGCCTGTTCGCAGCGCCGGCCCTAGTGGGTTATTACGCCGGATCCGAAAAAATCAGCAAAGCCTTTTTTGGACTGATGAACCCGATCCGTGAGGCTCTGTATCCACGGTTAAGCAATCTCGTCCGGGATCAGCGCGAAGAAGCCGCGCGTCTGGCGCGGATTGGAATTTACGTGATGGGTTGCGGCGGCGTCCTGTTGGGCGCTTTGGTCTACCTGCTGGCACCTCTATTGGTCCGCCTCTTCCTAGGCCCGCGCTTTGAGGCCGCAGTCCCAGTCCTGCGCATTCTTTCGCTCCTGCCGCCCTTGATGGCCATCACCCACTCCGTCGGTTTTCAGTGGCTTCTGCCGCTTGAACAAAACGGCGTTATCAACCGGATCATGGTCTCCGCGGGGTTGGTCAACTTTAGCTTGGCCGTGATTCTCGCGCCCCGCTACGCCCATATCGGAATGGCCTGGACGGTGGTCGCCGCGGAGCTGTTCTTGTGTTCCCGCATGGTGTACGCGGTTTCCACCATGGAGGATTCCATGCGGCTCTTCCGCTTCTCCCGAGGTAAATCTTGAAGTCTATTCCGGCAGCGCAGCACCCCGACCATACCGCCCTCATACACGGCGAAATCAGCCTCACCTACCGCCAGCTGGAGGCGCAATCCAACCAGCTCGCCCGTTATCTTTTAGGCCTGGACCTTCCGCCCCAAAGCCGGATCGCCCTGTGCCTGGATCGAACCCCGGCCTACGTAATCGCGATCCTGGCTGTGCTCAAAACCGGAGCGGCTTATGTGCCCGTCGATCCGTCGTATCCGGCGGACCGGATCGC
>JBBQUE010000438.1:0-4087 GCA_038212805.1 Bryobacterales bacterium
CCGCGAAAAAGGCGCTTGAAATTTCCGGAACGAAGTTAAATACGGCGGAGGAATAGGTCCGGCACCCCGCGCCATAGAAAGCTTGCGCGGAGAGTTCGGCCGTCGGCATACCGTTCAGCAGGAAGAGCCGCTCACCCACGGCCAGCCGGATCCGGATCAGCCGTTCCATGTCACCGTGGCCATCCTTGAAACCAACGATGTTGGGGATCTCGGCCAGCCGCGCAACCGTGGGAGGCGTGAAAATCGCGTTGTCACGCTGATACAAAATCACCCCCAAGCGCGTGGCAGCCGCAATCTGGCGGTAGTGCTGGTACAGCCCTTCCTGCTCCGCAACCAGCAGATAAGGAGGCATCACCATAATGCCGTCGGCCCCGGCTTGTTCCGCTGCCTGGGCGAACTGGCAGGCCAGCTTGATACCGTATCCCACCCCGGCGATGATTGGGACCTTGCCGTTGGTCTGCTCCACGGCGGCGCGGACGGCCACGCGGTATTCTTCCAGATCGATGGAGAAGAACTCTCCCGTGCCCCCGCAGGCGAACAGTCCGCCGGGTTTGGCATCCACCATGTATTGCACGTGCTCCCGGTACTTAGGAACGTCGATGGTGTCTTCAGCCGTAAAGGGTGTGACCGGGAACGATAGTAAGCCTCGGGCGCGCGCGTGCAGCTCTTGCGGGGAAATCATGTCTCTCCATAATACAGAAGGCAACTGTGCACCCGATCCCGCTGTATGTCGCGCCCGTCCCGAGTATGCGCGCGAACCAGCAGGTACCGCTCAGGCACAACCGCTTCCGGTTTTACGATAGCCTCACGGAGGTAAGCGGCGCTTCGTTGCGCCCCGATCGACGTGAGTTCCGGACCCATCGCCTGCCCGCGCGCTGCGTCGCCCGGCAACGTTACCTTAGCCGTACGCCCCACCACCCGGACGTACGCGATTAGGCGCGATGACTCCGCGTCCCTGAGTTGCCAGGTTCTATCCATCCATCACGGTCCCCGGGATGCCGTTGCGCGCGATTTCGATCAAACCCTGATCGTCCGCCGCCCGCCAGTGGCGTCGAACCCATGGCAAGGTCCACAGTGCGCTTGAAACAGCTTCTTGCCCGCATCGGGATTCAGATCGGGCGCTGCCTGCACGCTCAGAACGCCCGCTGCCAGCATCCCCAACGCGATCTGCCGATTAGAAAATACCCGCGCCCAGGATCAGACGCTTCGACCCGATGATTACCGCGATGGCGCACAACACAATGCCCCAGGTGGACCCGGCCCGCCCTCCCGACCGCCCCATCATGAAAGCTATGATGCTGACGACTAGGCCCACCGAAGCGAAGGGAATATTCAGCCAGTTCAACCATCCGAGACACGGGACCACGCCCGTCAGAAATCCGAACAGCGCAAGTATGCCCCAGACGAGGCTCAGGATTTGCATGCCTTATATTATCGCCGCTCGAAGAACTTTGCTTTGTTGATGTTCGCCGGCACCGCGACATCGAAGAATCCGATCATCATTTCGTCGGTGCTCTGCTGGCCGTAGCGCACCATCGCGTCAGGATCGGGATTACGGGGATTGTTCTTCGAATTATCGAACACGGCGGAGCATTCCAGTCGCGTGCCGGCGCGCAAGCGTAAAGGCTCGGTCAGCCGGTAATTGAGTTGCCAGTAAAAATCGTAGTTGTTCACTTTCAACAAGGTGGTGCGTTGGCCGTTTGGTTCCACGATGTTGTATTCAAAAGACTTGCCGCGCAAATGCATGTGCGGGTACAGGCTGAGCAGGCGCGTGTCGTTGGGCAGGGTACCGCCCACACTCACGCGATAATCCGCCCGGCCAGGCGGGATAAACAGGCGGTCGTTGGTAAGCTGCAGCGTCAGCACGCGCTCGCCCGGAGGCGATTTTGAAAAAACGAAGCCAATCCGGGATTGATCGATAACGGGCTGCCTGGCAGGAGTGTAGTGGATCTCAAAGACCAGGTCGGATCCCGCGGGGATCAGCTTAGCGGTACCTTCGGGCCATTCGTCGGAACTATTCCCAGGGGTATAGGTGAAAAGGATATCGCTCTTCGTCACCGCGTCCGGACTTCCAGGGCGCACGGTAAATGCGCCGCCCGGCGTCATGCCGCGCAGCCAGTCCGAACCCGGCTCACGAATGTACACGACCGCGTGGTGGACTACTGCGCGGTCACCGGGGCGAAGTTCCGCTTTCTGCACCCAGTGGTCCTGAGTAAACCCCGTCGGTACAATGAAATACTGATAAGCGATCTCCCCAGTTGCCGGTACGCGAAACGGTTGGGGCATGGCCACCACGGCATCGGGTTTACCGATCGACCAGCCTTCCGGGCGTTGAATCGCCAAAGGATCGGACCTGCGCCCTTCCGGAGCCCCATTCGCCGCCCAATCCGCAATCCGGTCCATCTCCGCTTGCGTCAGCGAACGGTCGTTCGCGAATTTGCCAAAGTGCGGATCAGCGAACCAGGGAGGCATTTTGCGCGAAACCACTGCCTCGCGGATTGCCTTAGCCCAGGGCCTGACCTCGCGATAAGTGGTCAGCGGCATAGGCCCGATCTCGCCTTTGCGATGACACTCCTGACAATGGGCCGTCAGAAGTGGGAGGATATCCCGGTAATACTCCGCCGCGCTGGCGGTGCAAACCAGCGGCCATAACCAAAGAATTCGCCGGAACATACCGCTTTTATTGTATGTCCAGATCGATGGCTGCCGCGCAATCCACAACTTTCTACTTGGCAGGCCCGGTTCCTGGGACACCTGTTTTCGATCCCTTCTACACTTGCGCGACGCGGGAATTCCGGTTACCCGCAATACCGGGATCAACGGCCGATCCGCGCCCGAACTCCCTTTTATCCATGCGGATATCGTGAAAGCCGGAGGCCGGGCCTGGCAGGTTCAGTTGACGGTTCCCATGGGCCGCGCGGCGGATCATCTAGAACTTCTGCTCCAGCCATGGGAATTGTCAGACGTGGTTCCGATTCTGAATAAGTTGGCCGGTTGGACCCGGAGCGACGGCTCTCGGAAATCCTCGCGCAGTCCCGGGCCCTGCAAATCAATGCGGGGCAGGGAACTCGGGCGGCCGTGCAGCCGCTCTGGGGCTTCTGCGCCCACTGCGAGTGCGTGAAATTGTGCTGCGGCGGTTGCTCCTGGACGGCCCACATATTCGTTGGCCGCCGGAGAACAATCGCTATTGCCACCATCGCGCTTTGGTTGACTGGCGAAACGGACGGCGGGAGCGGCGGGAGCTGGAGGAGGCGGCTCCCGGTCAGCCCTTCGACGCACCCTGGCCAGCCGATGATTCCGAACGGTTTACGCCGGACCAAGTCCAGTGGTCTCAATCCGCTGCTCGCCCGGGCCTATTTCTAATTGTGGAGTAACCCTGCCGTACTCCAACCGCACGAGAACATCCGCCCGGTCCACCAACGCTGAGCGGTGGGTGATCAACACCACGGTTCGCTGGTGCGCCAGAGCGGCCACGGTATCCATCACTGTAGCCTCCGATGCCGCATCCAGGGCCGAGGTCGGCTCATCCAGCACTAATATGGATGGATTCCGGAGCAGGGCCCGGGCAAGCGCGATGCGCTGGCGTTCCCCCACCGAAATGGTAGATCCACGTTCGCCCACCGGAGTCGCGTAACCCGCGGGCAGCGACTCGATAAAGCGATCGATGCCGGCAGCCCGCGCGCAGGCCCGGATCTCGTCCAGCGAAGCACCGGGCTTTCCATAGGCGATGTTCTCTTGAATCGAAGCGCGGAAAAGGTGGGGCGTCTGTTCCACCATGGCAACGCTGCGGCGAAGATCGTCCAGGCGCAGATCGCGCACGTCATGTCCATCAATCAGCACGCGGCCGGATTCAGGGTCGTAAAACCGCAGCAGCAGATCGGCCAGAGTGGATTTACCCGCGCCGCTGGGCCCCACCACCACGCACAGCGCCCCGGCGGGCACCCGGAACGTAACATCCTCCAACACCGGCACGTCGGGTGAATACCGGAATCTCACGCCCTCGAAGGTGATCTCACCGCGAATGTGGGGTAGGGAAACTGCCTTGGGCGACTCGCGAACCTCAATGGGAACGTCCAGAATTTCGAAG
>JBBQUE010000439.1:0-4084 GCA_038212805.1 Bryobacterales bacterium
AAGACGAGATTGCCGAAGACTTCGCCGCCTGGCGGGCCGAACCGAAACTCCAGGGGTAGCTCTGGCGAGCCGCAGTCAGCAATTCGTCAATCGAGCAACAACGTCAATAGTTTTGCGGTAGTGTAAGTCAGAACACCGCAGCCTTCGAAGTCTTTGTCGTTCGTCCAAATCGGAATTTCGCGCTGCAGGGCAAGCGCCAGTAAATCCACGTCGTCCTTGTCGCGGCGGCCAATCCTGACATCCGCTTCGCTGAAAGTTGATTCGTAGTCCGTCCGCTCGATAACCACAACCGGCAAAGTAGCGACCTTCAGCATGGTCAGTTCAACAGAGATACCCTTCTTTTGGGCGAGCGATACGGCATACTCCCGCCCGTTACCCATCAGTTGGACTTCGTCGCAAACCCAAAGGCTGTCACTGTTCAGCATGCCGAAATGAACAGGCCACTGGTATCGGCAGCGCAGCTGTCTATATCCTCATGGGCGGCGAACTTGAGCAGGAGTGGGAGACAGATCCCGAAAAACCCTGCATCCTCATCGGAACTCAGGACATGCTGCTCTCCCGCGCGCTGAATCGGGGCTACTCCATTAAAGAATCTAACCCGACTCAGCTACTGATTTTGCATTCCAGGTTTCGGGCCGGGGATCGGCAATCCACCTTGCTCAAGATGAATTCGCAGTTGCCGGTTGAGGGCCGCATTCTGGTTTCCACACAAGTGATCGAGGCCGGCGTGGATATATCGGCGCGGACCCTGATCACGGAACTTGCCCCGTGGTCGTCGATGGTGCAACGCTTTGGCCGGTGTAACCGTGCGGGCGAATTCGGAGAATCGGCACCGGCAAGGGTGATTTGCGTCGGGCCGGCCAAACCAGAACCTTACGAACAGCAAGAGTTGGACGACGCACGGCAACAGCTCAATTCCGTGACCGACGTGGGAATTTCCCACTTGAAGGATCTTGGCCCGGGGACCGTTCAACCTGCGTCACACGTGCTTCGCAGGAAGGACCTGATTGAACTCTTCGACACAACGCCGGATCTCTGCGGCGCCGATCTGGATGTGTCTAAGTTCATTCGGGAGAAGGATACATCAGACAGTCAGGTCTTTTGGCGGAGGTTTGAAGACGAACGGCCAGTGCCCTCGGAACCTGTTAGCGGAAGACGCCACTCACGGCGACGAGCAGGCTCGCGGAGCATGGAGGTCGGGGACATTCCACCTCAGGTCGCGATTCGATGAAGCCGGACTGGTGGAGTATTTCTCGGAATTCTATCGACCGACCCCGATTGTAGTGCCATGGAGTGGCAGCGATTTCTTTGGCGTCCGGACTGAAGTGCAGATTGGGAAGTCACCCAAGGCTCCGACCTCGACCGCGATCATTGAGGCGTTCCTTGCCACGGACGGCGAAAGGCTGGCAGACTACCGGCGTGTTATCGCTCTAACTCTGGACCTGATGACCGCAAATGGGGTGGAGACGAAGAGTGACATTGAAGGCAGCAAGGGCAAAGAGACAAAACGCGCATTTCTTGCTGCCCTTCGCTCCAATTTGCCCGAAACCACCGTCCAGTGGATTGACGCGGCGGCCCTTATCGAGGAAGACCGGATCGCCTTCAATGTCCTGCTTGGCAGCGGAGGTGGCAGTGACGGCAATTCCCACTACTCCGACAATTTCATGCAGAACCTGTGGGACTGTCTGCCGGAGTTCGACGGGCAACGAGCGAGGACCCGGCCCCCTCGTGCGCTTCAGAATGCGTTGTTCGGCCTGCCCGCCAAGGGGTTCTCAGACCGCACGGCTTCACTGTTCAACTCCGGCGCAGTTGGCGGCCCCAATGCTACATCAGGCTTTGAGGGTGATTCCGTTCTGAATTCCTGGGATTTCATCCTTGCGTTAGAAGGTACTCTTTGCTTCGCCGGCGCGGTCGCACGAAAACTGAGTTCGGAGCGCGAGGGATCCGCGTTTCCATTTGCCGTGTCAATGTCACCTGTCGGGTACGGCACGGCAGTAAGTAAGGAATCGACCCAGCGAGAAATCTGGTTTCCGGTTTGGAATATATGGTCGGCTGCACGATGGTGAGTCCTCTCCGAATTTCAGTGGCCACGGTGAAAATGGAAAGCAGCTGGAAGGGCATCGACATGCGTTCTTTGTTCCCTCAGACGAGGACCACGACGGTCGCGTGGAGCACCTCAGTATTTACACCAGTTCCGGATTTTCGAAGTCGGATCTGGCTACGATTGATCGTTTCACAGAATTGCATCAGGGTGGAGGAAAGCCGGACCTGAAGGTCGTGCTGGTTGGCCTCGGAAATCCTGATGACTTCGGAGCGATCAAACTGTTTTCCAGTGCGTTCCGCTGGCAGACCCGAACCCCCTACGTGCCGGTGCGGCATACGAAGGTGCGAGGCGGCGTGATTGTCGAGACACCCCAGGATCAGATTGCTCAGGAATTGGTGCTGAGGGGCTACCCGCCACCGAAGAAAATCCATGAAATGCCTCACCACATCCTTCGGGACCAACGAAAAGTCCGGTGGATTGAGTTTCGAAGGGAACGGGTGACTGGAGCGGGACGGCGTGGCTCAGGGATCGGCGGAGGTTATCAAATCGAGTTTGAGGAGCCACAGCGTGGCCCCATCTCGCTCGGTTACGGGTGCCATTTTGGTCGGGGGCAGTTTCACGCTTTGGATGAATGAGCCATGCCGCAGTCCCACCTGGTTTGCTACGACATCGCGGATGACAAGCGGCTTCGCAAGGTGTTCAAGACCATGCAGGGGTATGGGGATCATTTGCAGTTTTCGGTGTTCGAGTGCCAGTTCACGGCGGCGGATCTGGTGCGGTGCCGGACGGCGCTTGGGAAGATTTTTCATCATGAGGAAGATCAGGTGCTGTTCGTCCATCCGGGGCCGGCGGATGGGCGGGGGGACCGGGTGATTACGGCTTTGGGGCAGCCTTATGTGGCTGTGGAGCTGTGGCCACGCCGTGTTTCATTGTTTAGTGAAAGAAGGGAAGAATGACAATTAGAGTCCCGAGAGAGCGAGTCTCCTGAGGCAGACGACGGCTGGCTGCCCGAAAAGAGTGAGGCCATCAACGCAAAGTTCGGGCGGTCGCTGGAGCAGTTTGAACGCGGGGGGAACGGCGCAAGGCAGACTGAATGAGGAAAGGCGGGGCCTGAGCACGGGGTTGTCGCCTCTGTGGTTTTAGTCGAAGATGTCGGTCGGAGTCACGATGATTTCGAGTTCCGGGATGGTCAGTTCAGCAACCTCGGTGAGGCGGTCATCGCAGATGTAGAAGCGGCGGGAATGGGGATCGACGAGCCATACGTGCGGCACACCCCAGGCTCTGTACTCCCGCAGCTTTTCGCGCACTTCGGTCAGGCGATCATCCAGGGAGAGAACTTCGATGGCAACAAGTGGCGGCGTATCGGGGACCCGAAGAGGCTCAACAGGATGGAAAACGGCGACGTCGGGAATCAGAGCTCGGTTTGGGCTGAGGAGCATTCTGGTTTCCACACAGGGATACACCGACAGACGTCGGGTAAGTGCCATAAAGAATGCAAACAGGAACCCTTGCGTTTTGCCGTGCAGGTAATCGGGCATCGAACGTTCCACCACCTCCCCATTGCGGTACTCGCGGTCGAGGTCCGGAAAGCTGGTATGAAGATACTCGGTGATCGAAATGTCCGAAATGGCGGCCCGCACGCCCATACGCTGAGGGTACCGCAGAAAGAGCGCTCGCAACATGGAAAACATCACGCGGATGCTGAACGTATGAGAACCACCCTCGACATCGACTACGAGCCGTTGCTCACGGTGAAGGAGATGGCGCTGCAGCAAAAAACGACGGCGGGAAGCGTGGTCTCGAGACTTCTCCGCGAATCGCTGCAACCCCGGACTTTTCGCCAGGAATACCGCAACGGCGTCCCGTTGCTTCGCAGGCGCCCGCATGGACCGACGATCACTATCGAACTGGTGAACCGCCTGCGCGATGAGGGCGAATGAATGGGGCAGTGCTGGATCCGGACCACAAGTTTAACCGGTCTCAGGGATGGGTGACCTGTCCTCTGACTGAGAATGCGTGCCTCAGAATCCCCGGCAAAGG
>JBBQUE010000440.1:0-4083 GCA_038212805.1 Bryobacterales bacterium
GGGCGAAGTGGGCAAAAAGCTCGACTTCCTGCTTCAGGAAATGAACCGCGAAACCAATACGATTCTGTCGAAAACCAACGGAATCGGGGAACTTGGATTGAAAATCACAGGCTTGGCGCTAGCCGCGAAAGCCGACATCGAAAAAATCCGCGAGCAGGCCCTGAACCTGGAATAGGTCAGGTCGGCAGGTTCATTTTAGCTGTTCAAGCCGGGTCAGCCGGGATTCAATGTCCTGGATCTGAAGGTTGTGAATCGCTCCTGTGTTTCCTGGGCGGGTGATGGCTTGCATCATGTTCGCCATATGGCCGGTGAGGGCGGCGACGTCGCGGCTGGTAGTTTCCACGCTCTGCGTGAGTGCGGCGATGTCGTGGGTCACTATTTCCACGCTCTGAGCGAGTGCTTCATGGCGTTCGGTGAGGCGTTCGATTCTTTCGTCGATGGTCATCTGTTCTGGTTCCCTCTCCGCTACATCTTTCCTTCGTCCGCGCTCGGCCCATACACCGGCGGAAGCGGTATATCATTCAACCGCAGATAGACGCCCAGCTGCGCCCGATGATGGACCAGATGGCTCATCACCCAGGTGCGCAGCACGGCCATCCGCGGCATGGCCATCACCGTCGTTTCGCCCGCCAGCAGCGTCCAGATGCCCATCATCCGCTCATCCGAACACCCAGCCAAAGCTTCCCGGAAGGTTTCAATATTCTGGTCCAACAGCGCCAGAATCTCCTGCCGGGATCCCAAATTGGCAGGCTTGGGCGCGTCTCCGGTGGCCGGTGCCATGTTCATTGAATCCGTCTGAATCGTCATCGCGCCCCAGCCCGGCAGCTCCGCCAGGTGGCTTGCCAACCGGCCCAGGGTCATTGATTTTGCGTGCGGCCGCCAAGCCAGTTTATCGTCGGGAACGCGTTCCAGCGTGGCGCGCGTGCTCTTCATCTCAAAGTCTAGTTCAGGGAGGAAGGAATCTCGAATCGGCATGTGGTCTCCTCTGTCGCTATGTCAATGTGGCTACGTCAAAACCGCATCGTGCTGCGCAATCAGCGCCTGGGCTGTTACCGGCAGATCCAGCGTTACCAACAACCCCGGCCGGACATTCTGCGCCCGCAAAGTACCTTTATGCAATTCAACCGCCCGGCGAGCAATGGCCAACCCAAGGCCTACGCCGCCGCTGGTGCGATTCCGGTCCGTATCCACGCGGTAGAACGCGTCAAAGATGCGCGGCAGGGATTCTTCCGGAACGCCCGGGCCGTAATCGCGGATCCGGATCGCGGCCGTTGTCCCGGCACTCCCCAGTTCAATTTCAATCGCGGTCCCGTTCGGGGCATGCCGGATAGCATTGCGCAGCACGTTTTCCACCGCGCGCCGCAACAATTCCTCATCCCCCAGCACGGTCACCGGCTGCTGAGTCTTCAGCGTAAGCCGGCAATCCTTGGCCGTGGCCTCAATCTCACAATCGTAGACCAGCGCCGCCAGCGTTTCGTCAATGCGTACAGGGTCCAGCTTCTGTTTTGAGGGGTCGCCTTCCGCGCGCGTCACCTGCAGCAGCTCGCCCACCAGGGAGTTCAGCCGCTCGGCCTCTCTTTGGATCCGGTCAAAGGCGGAATCGGTATTGTCGCCGGAACGGGCCAGCTCAATCGCCACCCCCAGCCTGGCTAAGGGGCTGCGCAGTTCGTGGGAGATGTCCTGCAACAATCGGCGCTCGGCCGTCAGCAGCGTTTGAATGCGGTCGCCCATCTGGTTGAAAGTTCTGGCCAATTGGCCCAGTTCATCGCGCCGGTTGGTTTCCGCGCGCGCCACCAGATCCCCCCGCCCGAACCGGTCCACGGTCTGTTGCAGCCTCTTCACGGGCGACGTCAGATGGTAGGCAAATCCATAGCACAGCAGCACCACCATGGCGACAATCCACAACTGTTGCGGCTGCAGGAACCAGAAGAGCGATGTGTTGCTTGGGCGCGTATCCGTCAGGAACAGCCAGTAATTCTTGCCGGCATCCGCCCGCGCGATAATCAGCGGGCGATTGGACCCGAACAGTGCTGGGAAAATAGGAGGCTTGCGCCGGCGCTGCGCCATCCGCTTTTTCAGATCCGGCCGGACCTGCCCGGTTAACAAATCTTTCCCGTCCGCATTCGTGAAGATCACTTCGGAATCGGTCACGTTCCCGTACCGCGAAAGCACGTTTGCCAGCGCCGGCGCTCCGCCTGTTTCATACGCACGCTTGGCATCTTCCAGTTGAAGATTCAGAATCATGCTGAACGGCGATCGGCCCGATTCCGATGCGCGGACAGTCAGCGCCGTCGTTACCGTGATCCCGGTCAACGCCACCGCCGTGGTGGCCAGAAACCAAAGCAGCGTTTTGGCGAAAAGGGATCTCATGACGATGCCGAAATCGCGTCCTCCGGCGTCTGGCAGAATTGGTATCCCGCTCCCCGGATCGTCTTGATCATCGGACGGCTACCTTCCAACTTCTTGCGCAGATGGCTGACGTGCATGTCGATGGAGCGATCAAATGCAGTGGCCTTCCGGTTGTACAAGGACTCCATCAAGTCGTCGCGTGAAACCACGTTCCCCGCCGATCGCATCAGCAGTTCCAAAATATCGAATTCCAGCGTCGTCAGTTCAATGGGCTTGCCGTCCACCACAACATCGCGGGAGCCGGGGTCCAGCGCCACGCCGTTCACATCTACCCGCCCGCGGTTCGGCTTGGGCTCGGTACGGCGCAAGATGGCTTTTATTCGTGCTGAAAGTTCCCGGGGGTTAAAGGGCTTCGCCAGGTAGTCGTCGGCCCCCAGTTCCAGGCCTACGATGCGGTCCACATCCTCGCCGCGCGCCGTTAACATCAGGACCGGAACCCGGGCCTGGGTGCGCAACCGGCGCAGGATCTCAAACCCGTCCATGCCTGGCAGCATGACGTCCAGAATCACTAAATCGTGCCCGCCTTGCAGCGCCTGATCCAGGCCCCGGCGGCCTTCGTTCTCGCACCGTACCGAGAACCCCTCTCGCTGCAGGAATTCACTTAGTAGCGCGCACAATTCAACGTCATCGTCGATGACCAGCAATCGCACGTCCCGACTGTAACACGCCTCCGCTTACTTCGGATACCCGCTAAACTTCCACCGGCAAACGCAACGTTGCTTTCCCAAGCGAATGCTGGAGCACATCAAAGGCCTGCTCCTCTTTCAACGCCCGGGCAATCGATACTTCCGTGATCAACATATGACGCGAACGCTGCAGCATCTTCTTCTCGCGGAACGACAAAGGCTTCTCATTTTGTAATATGAGCAGCATCTTCATCACCTCCGCGATCTCCAGCAGGCTGCCGTGACGCATCTTCTCGGAGTTGTCCTTGAACCGGTCTTTCCAATCCGCTTTTGTTTTTGGTTCAGGTTCAGAAAGGTAGACGAGCACCTTAGCCACTTCTTCCTTACGCGTGATCGCGCGGAGCCCGATCTCCTCCACGTGGGAGAACGGAATCATCACGGTCATGCTGTTGTAAGTCAGGCGAAGCAGGTAGAAGCGCTCGAAGCGAGCCCCGCCGAAGGAGCGGGAGCTAATATTTTCGACAGTACCTATCCCTTGGTTGGGATAAACGACTTTCTCACCGATGTGGAATAAGGTCATACACGGACCTGTACACTCTCTTTCAGTTGTTATAACCGCCACTGCCCTAGACGGTTAATGTTAAGCCCAATTGAAAACTCTTGTCAACACCGTTTCGATCAAATAACGGGCAAATGATTTTTCGAATGCAACTTTCTCCCACGCGCGATTCCCCGTCCGATTCATGTTCTCCAGGACCGGCGTCCAGCGGCTTCACACCTGAACCAGGTGGATGGCATACAATCGGTGGTGCCATGAAACACCTTATCCTGCTCCTGCTCTGTTTGCCAGCCTTCGGCGCTGAAAAAATCCCGGCGGCCGACCTGATCGCCATGGCCCGAAAAACGCCAGTCCCCAAAGATTTTCGCGGCAGCCTGGTGGCCACGGCTGGACAGGCAGACCTTACCAAGGGCTTGGCTGCGATAGGGCAAGGTGGCGATTTCCTGTGGGCACTGGAAAGTACTGCGTCTCCCCTGCTGGTACTCGATA
>JBBQUE010000441.1:0-4080 GCA_038212805.1 Bryobacterales bacterium
TAACGTACGAGCGGCAGAAGTTCATTGTGGGGAACGCGGCCGCCAACGTCACGGAACCATCGGCCGCCTGGGTTACGCAGGCCACCGCGGTGCTGCAGCAGTACAACGTTCCGGTGAACCCGGTGGCGACGAACCTGTTGAGCTTCTGGCCCGCGCGCGGCCGCACCGGTCCCGCGACGACGAACAATTTCTCCAGCGGCGACAGCAGCGACAACTATAGCGACAACGGAATCGGCAAAATCGATTATGTGATCAATTCGAAGCACAATCTGGCGTTCCGTTATTTTGTGGGCACGGGCGCGCAGACGGCTCCGGTGGGCTCGCCTTATAAGGATTATTATCAGGTGGCGCCCAGCCGCATGCACAATTTCAGCCTGGTCGAAAACGCCGTCATTACGCCCCGGTTTGTGGTGCAGACGCTGTTGGGCGTGAATTACTTCAAGCAGACCTTCGGCGATTTCAATACCGGCTTCGATGCGATCGCGGCTGGCTTGAACACGGGCGTGGGCAGCAATCTGCATGGCTCGCCCAACATCAACGTGAACGGATTCGATTCCATCGGGTTGACGCCGCCGTTGGGCCGGATCGATACAACGGGCCATCTGACGGAGACTTTGAGCTACACCACGGGCCGCCATCAGATCCGGTTCGGGGGCGAAGTGCGCCACGCCAATCTGGATGTGTTCTATCAGCGGAATGCGCTGGGCACGTTCAATTTCGATGGCACGCAGGGGCCTTGGGCGAACAATGCGGCTGTTTCGGACAACCTGAAGAGTCTGGCTGATTTTATGTCGGGCAAAGTGCTTTCCTCCAGCATTCAAGTGGGGCAAATGCAAGACGTGTACAAGATGAACTCGCTGTCCTTCTTCGGGCAGGATACATACAAGGTGAACCAGACCCTGACGCTGAACTTTGGCCTGCGCTGGGAATACTTTGGACCGTTCCACGACGATAATAAGCGCTTCTCAGTGTTTGAGCCCGGCAAGGGCATCGTGTTCGTGGGCAGCGGGGTGGATTCGTTGTTCCCCAAGCGTTACGGGAACGTGTCGCCGCGCTTCGGCTTCGCTTATACGCCGAAGAAGGATAGCAAGCTGGTACTGCGCGGTAGCTACGGCATCTATTACGATTCGCCGGCCCTGAACGCGTTTGGGGACAATCGTCCTCCGAACAGCGGCGCCACGGGTGTAATCTACAACCCGGCCGGGCCCAGCCCGATCTTCTCCACCACCACGTCGAATTACACCATTGTGGCGGGCAAGCCGGTGTTTGGAAATCCCACCCTGCCTCCGGGCCCATACGGGGTGTTCTCGGTCGATCAGGACTTCAAGATCGCCTCGCTGCAGAATTACTCGCTGACGGCGCAGTATCAGGTGAGCAGCGGCGTGGTGGCGGAGTTGGGGTATGTGGGTAGCCTGGGGCGGCACTTGCTGACGGTGCTGAATGTGAATCAGATTCCGGTCAACACGCAGGGGACCAGCGCCAATCGGAATGCGCTGTTGGTAACGCGCCCGTTCTATGGGACGTTCCCGAATTACGCGACCATCAACCAGGTGGAGAGCGGGGCGAATTCGCATTACGACGGCATGATCGCCAGCATCCGGACCTCGAACTGGCACGGGCTGGCGGGCCGGTTTAACTACACGGTGGGGCATTCGCAGGATGATGCCAGCAACGTACGCGGGGCCACGCCAACGAACAGCAATAATCTGCGGTTCGATTACGGCAATTCGGGTTTTGACGTCCGGAACACCGTGAGCAGCTATGTTTCCTATGATCTGCCATTCACCACAGGGCCGAAGCTGCTGGTGAAGGGGTGGCAGTTGAACTCGCTGATGTCGTTCTTTAGCGGGCTGCCGTTCACGGTGACGGCGGGCAAGAACTATAGCGGCACGTTTGAGGGCAAGGACCGGGTGGACGTGGTGGGCGACGCGTCGGCGGGCGTCAGCCATGCGCTAACTAACGGCTATGTGCAGTGGCTAAACAAGGCTGCCTTCGCCGCGCCTGCGCCGGGTACGTTCGGCAATGAGAAACGCAACCAGTTCCATGGGCCGGGGTTCAGCGACGTGGATTTCAGTGTGTTCAAGAACACGCCGATTACGGAGCGCATCAGCAGTCAGCTGCGGTTTGAGATGTTCAATCTGTTCAATACCCGCAATCTGCCCAATCCGAATGGCAATCTCAGTTCGGGGAGTTTTGGCCGGATCGGGACTACCATCGGGGACAATAACGGCGCCACCGGGATTGGAGCCGGTGAGCCGTTTAATGTGCAAATCGCTTTGAAGATTATCTTCTAAGGAGCCCTATTCCACGCTGAAGACCAGCAGTGCGTGACCGGCGGGAATGGCCACGTACTGCTTGCCTTCAGTAAGAAACGTGATGGGGTTGGCGTCTATGAAACCGCCGGTTTCGAAGCGCCAGAGCAGTTTGCCCTGGGTATCGTCCAGCGCGAAGAAGGTGCTGGCGTTGGAACCGAAGACCAGTCCTCCGGCGGTGGACATCAGGCCGGCGTGCGATGGTGAGTGGAGCCGGTATTCCCAACGCATTTTTCCCGTGGCGGTTTCCAGCGCGCGGACTGCCCCGTAGGGCTCTTCGTCTTTGTAATCTCTCTGGCCGCCTCCGTTGAAAGGCGCGCCTTCCTTATATTCGGCGGCCCCCTTGTGATAGATGGCCCCCTGTTCCTTGGCGTTCACGTAATAAAGCCCGGTGCGCGGGCTGAAGGTTGAGCTGTACCAGTTGCTGCCGCCGCCCAGGCTGGGCCAGATCAGCTTGCCTTCCTCCGTGGGCGAGCTATCGGGCAGGCGGATGGGCCGTCCGGCTTCGTCCAGGCCGCTGGCCCAGGTCTGTTTCACGTAGGGGCGGCCCTCAATGAACTTTCCCGTAGTGCGGTCCAGCGCGTAGTAGAAGCCGTTGCGGTTAGCCAGGGCCACCACTTTGCGGGGCGTGCCGTTGATGGTCATATCGGCGAGGATGGGGGTCTGGGTGGAGTCCCAATCGTTCACGTCGTGCGGCGTGTATTGGAAGTGCCACTTGCGTGCGCCGGTGGCGGGGTCCAGGGCAATCAGGGAATCGGAATAGAGGTTGTCGCCCTTGCGGGAATCGCCGTTCCAATCCGGGCCGGGATTGCCGGTGCCCCAGAGGATGGTGTCGGTTTCAGGGTCGTACACGCCGGTCACCCAACTGGTCACTGCGCCGGTCTTCCAACTGTTGCCAGACCAGGTCTCATTGCCGGGCTCGCCTTTGCCGGGGATGGTGTTGAAACGCCAGGCGCGCTTGCCGGTCTTGGCGTCGTAGGCGTCAATAAAGCCGCGGACTCCGAATTCGCCGCCCGCCATGCCGATGACGATTTTGTCGTGTACGGCCAGGGGCGCGCCGGTGCTGGAATAGCCCTTCTTGTAATCGGCCATAACAACGTCCCAGCGAAGGGTTCCAGTACGGGCGTCCAGGGCCACCAGGTGTGCATCGACGCTGCCGTAATAGATGGTGTCGCCCAGGATGGCCACGCCGCGGTTGACCTTGCCACAGCACAGGCGGAGATCGCTGGGGGCGGGCCGTTCATAGCGCCAGAGGGTTCGGCCGGTGCGGGCATCCAGCGCGGAGACAGCGTTGCCCGGTTCGGAGATGAACATGGTGCCATCGACGACGATGGGGGAGACCTCAAAGGCGTCGGATTCGTTCACCTGATGCATCCAGGCCAGGTGGAGTTTGGCGACGTTGATGGCGTTGATCTGGTCCAGCGGGGAGTGGCGCTGGCCGGTGTAATCGCGGGAGTAGGTCAGCCAGTTGCCGGGTTCCTTGGCGGCATCGCGGATACGTTCGAAGGGGACATTGATGGGACTTCCGACTGATGTGGTTGCTGGGATCTGATCTGGCTTGGTGCTGGGCTCTCTTAAAGATGCCAGGTAGGCAATCAGGTCTGTGAGTTCGGGATCCGTGAGGCGCGATTTGAAGGACGGCATGCCGGACTTTCCGCGCTGTTTGTCGATGCCGGCAAGGTCTTCTTTCCAGAAGGAATGGGGACGGCCTGCGGCGTCGCGGAGTTGGATAGAGAAGGAATCTTCGTTGACCCGGAGGCCGGTTACG
>JBBQUE010000442.1:0-4072 GCA_038212805.1 Bryobacterales bacterium
GGCGAAACCACCAGGGTTTCCCCTGCCATTTGCTCCTTTAAAAAATCTTCCCGCTCCTTCCCCCTCCAACGCGGCGAAACCACCAGGGTTTCCCCTGCCATTTGCTCTCCCTATTTTGACCCCGCCGACGCCCCACCATCAAACGTCACCTTGGTCGCGGTGCCGCCCAACCGGATCTCCTGCAGCTCTTTCCCTGTGCCATCGCCCGCGTAGCCAACCGTAGTCGAAAAGAACTTCTGGGTTCCTTCCTCCACCTTCACCGTAGCTTCCGCCGTGGTCTTGCCCTGTTTGATCATGATCTTGTTGTCGTGGAGCTCAACCTTGCACTCCCCGGCCTTGAGTTCGGTTCCGTTTACTATCGTGGGACGATACAGGCTTAGCCGGTAGCTGGTGCCCGCATAGGCTGTCGAGAGCCCTAAAAATATCAGCGAAATGAACAGTGTTTTCATAATATGAACCTCGTTCTGTTTGTGACTATTGATTTGAGTATAAACGGTCGTCTCAGGTTGCAAAAGTTGTTTTGGGGTGTCTAAACGGTTGCCGAACCGTGCATTACTCTTCTTTACAACCACATAGGTAACTTTGATCTCCCCATCGCCATCTCCACACCGACGGTTTGTTTCAAAAAAGAGGGATACATGAAAATTCGAATCGCGTTATTGACCTGCCTCGCCGCTGCCGCAATGTTTGCCGCGGACGCCACGGGCAAGTGGTCGGCTGAAGTGGCAGGGCGTGGTGGTCAAACCCGCACCGTGACTATGAGTTTGAAGGCGGATGGAGCCAAACTGACGGGCACCGTTGGCGGGCCCCAAGGCGACACCGAAATCACCGATGGCAAAGTGGATGGCAATACCATCACCTTCACGGTCACCCGCGAGTTCCAGGGCAACAGCATGAAAGTGAACTATACCGGTCAGGTGGCCGGCGACGAGATCAAGTTTAAGAGCGAAGTGGCGGGCGGTCAACGTCCCCCGCAGGAATTCACCGCCAAGCGCTCCATCACGTAAAGCTAAATCACCGGGTAAAGCTACATCACCGGACCAATGCGCCAGGGCACAAATTCCTTGTGCCCCAACCGTTCGCTGCATGTTCTCTGGCCCGAGGCTACCTTCAAGAGGAAATCGAAGATCTCCTGCCCAATCTGAACAACCGTTGCGTCTCCGTCGGCAATCCTACCCGCGTTGATATCCATGTTGTCGGTCATCCGCCGGTAAGTGGCGCTGTTGCTCGCGATCTTGATCACCGGAATCGTCGGGAACCCAATAGCGCTCCCCCGTCCCGTGGTGAATGCGATCAGGTTGCATCCCCCCGCCGCTAGCCCCGCTAGAGATGCCGGGTCGTACCCCGGGGTATTCATGAAAACGAACCCAGGCGAGTTGATTCGCTCAGCGTAATCAACAACATCCATCAGCGGCGAGGTTCCCGCTTTGGTAGCCGCGCCCAGGGATTTCTCCAGAATATTCGTCAGCCCGCCTTCTTTGTTGCCCGGGGACGGGTTGTCATCAAAGCTGCCGCCGAACTGATTCAGGTAGCGCTTATACTTATCGATCATCGCCAGCAGTTTCTCGCCCACCTGCCGGCTGCGCGCGCCCCGTACCAACAGGTGCTCCGCGCCAATAATTTCGGTCGTCTCAGCCAGAACCGCCGTAGCGCCAATCGCCGCCAGCATGTCTGAGCAGATTCCCAGCGCCGGGTTTGCCGTAATCCCCGAGAACGAATCCGATCCGCCGCAGTTCAGCCCCAAAACAATCTTCGACGCTGGAACTTCCACCCGATGCTCGTCCCCAGCGCGCTTCATCATCCCGGCGATCGCCTGCCTGGCCGCTTCCACCGTGCTCCGGGTCCCGCCGCTGCCCTGCACCGTCATGCCCACCAGACGATCTGACCGCGGAGCCCCTTTGCCCAGATAGTGATCAATCTGGTTGACTTCGCAGCCCAACCCTAGAATAATCGCGCCCACCACATTCGGATGGTTCAGCACCCCGCCCAGAGTCCGCTGCAGTTGGGTCAGGTCCGCGCCGGTCGTTTGCCCGCAGCCCTCTCCATGCGGAAATGCGACCACTCCATCCACGTTCGGGGGTAGCTTCTGGTCTTCAAAGCTCTCGGCGATCAGTTCCGCGGTGTGCGCCGCGCAGTTGCTGGCCGCCACCACCGCGATATAGTTCCTGGTACCCGCGCGCCCGTCTTCCCGGGCGTAACCCATGAACGAAGGAATGTTCTTAGCAGGCTGCGGCGGAGCAATCTCCTTCTCCCGGAACTCGTAGGCGAACGATAGCTCTTCGAAGCTGACGTTGTGCGTATGCAGATGATGGCCCAGCTCAATCCGGACCTTAGCCCGCCCCATGGTTTGGCCGTAGCGGATGATCGGTTCGCCCGCCGCGATCGTCTTGAGCGCAATCTTGTGCCCCGCCGGGACCGAGTCCTTTACCGGAATCGCGACGCCATCCACCCGGACCACTTGGCCCGCAGAGAGCGGCGCGCGCGCAATCCCTACATTGTCGATCGGGTTTAGGTGAATAACGGAGTTCTCCGCCGTCGGAATCTTGATGATCTCTAAGAGGCCCATGTCGTTTGTAATCCTATCGCAATAATACGGTTTCGGTAATCTGTTCCCCCAAGTGAATATGGAACAGGTTGCCTTGCGGGTGAATCCAAAGTCCCTCTCCCTTCGCCGGGATGGGAAAATCTTCCAGCTTGGTCACGGTGATGAAATTGTCCGTCTCAACGCCCCGAATCAGCTTTCCCAGATGAACGTGGATGTGGCACTGGGTTTGAACCGACGGAGCATTGTATGCAATCGCCCATTCATCCGGGAATAGCATCTTGGCCTGCGCGATCGCCTTGCTCCATAACTGGGCCCGGAGATCCGGCGCAACGGTGTCCAGGTAGCGGTCGTGGATTCGCAGTAAAGCCAACCAACGATTGGGTTTAGTAGGGTTGATGTCCTTCAGGATGAACACCGGAATGTCCACCGGCTGCTTCTCCGCTTCCCGGCACAGGGCGCATTGCCGGGCTGCCAGCGTCTCGGGTTTGGCGGGATCGCAGCCGCAGGTAACCACGTCGGCCAGAACGGGATAGGCCAGCAACATGCCAGCCAAAAGTAGGATCGGTCTCACTTGCCCTCGATTATACTCCCGGTCGATTATACTCAAGGTTTGCCCAAGCTCTTCCTCGCGGGCGCAGCCCTTTTTATCCTCTACTTCTTCGGCCTCACCCGCACCGGGCTGCTCAGCACGGACGAACCCCGTTACGCTTCCATCGGCCGCCACATGGCGGAATCCGGCGATTGGATCACGCCCCGGCTTTGGGGTGAGCCCTGGTTCGAGAAACCCGCACTCCTTTATTGGATGACCGCCGCCGGATACAAAGCCGGGCTCCCGGACGATTGGGCACCCCGGCTTCCGGTAGCCTTGCTGAGCGTGGCGTTCCTGGGTTCGTTCCTGCAAATCCTGCGCCGGCAATACGACCACCGCGTGGCTGTCTACGCCACCACAATCCTGGCCACCAGCGCCGCCTGGCTCGCGTATAGTCACGTGGCGGTAACGGATTTGCCGCTTTCGGTTTGTCTCAGCGCCTCCCTGCTAATTCTTTGGAGCGGAGGCCGCCGGTTCGCTGGGTTCTTCCTGGCCCTGGCAGTTCTCGCCAAGGGGTTAGTCCCCTACGTCCTGTTTATTCCCGCCCTCTGGGCCTTCCGCGCCCGCTGGCGGCAACTCTTGCAAGTCGTTGCTGTATCAGTACTTATCGCCTCCCTATGGTACCTCCCCATGCTGCTGATTCATGGCGGGGCCTTCTATGACGATTTTTTCCTCAAGCACCACTTCGCCCGTTTCTCCACCACCGTTTTGCAGCACGTCCAGCCCTGGTGGTTCTACCTTCCGGTCCTGGTGGCTTCGTTTTTTCCCTGGTCGCCCCTGCTCGCCTTGCTCTTCCGCCGCCATCTTTTCGCTGAGCCCCGGGAACGCTTCCTGCTCGCCTGGTTCGCCTCTGGCTTCGTTTTTTTCAGCGTCTCTCGCAACAAGTTGCCGGGTTATATCCTGCCGCTTCTGCCGCCGCTGGCCATCCTGATGGCCCT
>JBBQUE010000443.1:0-4072 GCA_038212805.1 Bryobacterales bacterium
GATGGACCGACGCTCTTTTTTGCAAACCGCCGCCAGCGCGGGAGTGACCTCAGTGGCTTCGGCCGACTGGCAGCAACCTCCGGCCGCGGCGACCGCCCAACGCCCGAATGTGATCTGGGTATTTGGGGATCAGCACCGCGCGCAGGCGCTTTCATGCAATGGCGATCCGAACGCGCGGACTCCGCGGATCGACGGCATGGCGGTGGATGGGGTGATGTTCACCAACGCCATCTCGGGGTTCCCGTTGTGCTGCCCGTTCCGGGGATCGCTGCTCTCCGGCCGTTATCCCCACAAGTGCGTCCCAGGCCACGAATATCCGATGCCGGATGGGCAGAAGACCGTGGCCGATGTATTCAACGATTCCGGTTATCACACGGCCTACTTCGGCAAATGGCATCTGTCGGGATGGCATGAGGCGAATGGGCGGGCGGCGTTTTATATCACCGATCCGAAGAAGCGTGGCGGGTTTGAAACCTGGGCCGGTTACGAGAACAACAACAGCCAGTACGATAGCTGGGTGCATGGGGGCGAGGGTAAGGATGCCTTCCACTACCGGCTGCCAGGCTATGAAACCGATGAGCTGGCTAACCTGATGATCAAGTACGTGAAGGAACGCGGGGAGGAGCAGAAGCGGCCGGACGCCAAGCCGTTCTTCGCGGCGCTTTCCGTGCAGCCGCCGCATGATCCTTACATCGCTCCGCCGGAGTACATGGCTCGCTACAATCCGGCCAAGCTGGAGATGCGCGCCAACGTTCCTGGATCGCATATGGTGCAGCAGACGGCCCGGCGGGAACTGGCGGGTTATTACGCCATGATTGAGAACTGGGACGACAACATCGGGCGCATCCGCAAAGCTCTGGCGGATGCCGGGCTGGCGCATAACACCCATATCGTTTTCTTCAGCGATCATGGCGACATGCACGGGTCGCAGGGGATGTATCGTAAAACGAACCCATTTGAGGAGTCGGTTCGTGTTCCGTTTATCATCAGCGGTGAGATTCCGCGCTATCAGAATCGCAAGGTGGGGCGCGTCCCCGTGGTGCTGAACCATGTGGATATTGCGCCGACCACGCTAGGGCTGTGCGGCATCAAGAAGCCGGAGTGGATGCAGGGTTCCGATCTTTCGCACCATCGCATAGCGAAGCCGGCGGCGCAGGCCGAACCCGATTCCGCGTATCTGCAAAGCGTAATACCGACCGGCCATCCGCACAGTATCAATCATGCCTACCGCGGCGTGGTGACGAAAGACGGCTGGAAGTACGTGAGTTTTGATGGGATACCCTGGTTTCTGTATAACCTGAACGAGGATCCCTATGAGCAGGCGAACCTGGCGTTCAATAACTTGTATCGCGTGGAGCGGCGGAAGCTGGCGGATCGCGTGCGGCAGTGGGTAGCCGATACGGGAGACAAATTCAACATCGCCGATTAGCCGCCGGGGCTACCAGCCATCCCCTCACGTGATATTCTTCCCCTTGATGGGTCGGATTCGGTCCGTCCCCCTTGAACTCATGAAACCAACCCGACGCGACCTGGGTAAGCTCACCCTCGCCTCCGCCTTCGCAACTCGCGCCTTTGGTGCGCCGAAGATCGATTCCAAATTCAACGGCGTCCAGATCGGCGCGATCACCTACAGCTTCAACCGCCTTGCCAGCCCCGACCCGGAAGCTATCATCCGCGCCTTTACCGAGATCGGATTGGGCGAAGCGGAACTGATGTCGAACCATTGCGAAGCCCTCGCCGGCGCGCCGCCAGCCCCGGCCTTCCGTCCTGGACCCCGCCCGGCCGGTAGCGGACGTCCCCAGTTGACGCCCGAGCAGATCGCCGAACGCGACGCTGCGCGCGCCAAGCTGAACGAATGGCGCGGGACGACGAAACCCGCGACGTGGAAAGCCGTTGCCAAAAAATTCAGCGACGCCGGTATCGATCTCGCGCTGCTCTGCTACAACATGCAGGATTCCATGTCCGACGCCGACATTGAATACGGCTTCGCCATGGCCAAAGCCCTGGGCGTGAAGGGCATGACCACCAGCACCACCCTGACCATGGCAAAGCGCATCGCGCCCATCGCCGAGCACCACAAGCTGCTGGTGGGCTACCACGGGCACGACGCCACGAACGACCCTAACCAGACCGCGACGCTCGAAAGCTACGCTACCCTCATGGCCTACGGCAAATACAACGGCGTCAACCTGGACATCGGACACTTCACGGCCGCCGGGTACGATGCCGTCGAGTTCATCCAAAAACATCACGCCAAGATCACCAATCTGCACATCAAAGACCGCAAGAAGGATCACGGGCCCAACGTCGCCGTCTGGGGCACGGGCGACACGCCCATTAAGGAAGTTCTGCAATTGTTGAAGTAAGAGAAGTACCCCATCCCCGCCAACCTGGAGTTGGAGTACCCGATACCGGCCGATTCGGACATCATCGCCGAGGCCAAGAAGTGCCTCGCCTACGTAAAGAGTTGTTTGGCATAAACCAAGGAGTATTGAATGGCAGTTACACGACGTCACTTTTTCTACGGCAGCTTATTGGCGGGCGCGCTTCCCGCCGCGGGGTTCGGCAGCACCGCTTCGCTCAAGGCCGCTGGATATAAATCGCCCAATGAGAAGCTGAATTTCGCCGCGATCGGTTCCGGCGGTCAAGGGGCCAGCAACATACGCGCCGCCTCGCCCACCGAAAATATCGTGGCCCTGGCGGATGTGGATGACCGGCGCGCCGCGGAAACCTTCAAGGCTTTCCCCAACGCTCCCACCTACCGCGACTTCCGTAAAATGCTGGATAAGGAAAGCAAAAACATCGACGCCGTGATTGTGGCCACACCCGACCATATGCACGCCACGGCCGCCATGTGGTGCATGGAGCGCAACAAGCACGTCTACGTGCAGAAGCCTCTGGTCCGCACCATTTGGGAAGCCCGCCAGTTGCGCGAAGCCGCCGCGAAGTATAGGGTCGCCACGCAGATGGGCAACCAGGGCTATTCGAACGAAGGCACGCGCCAGTGCGCTGAAATCGTCTGGAGCGGTGAGATCGGAAACGTTACTGAGGTCCACGCCTGGAGCGATCGCCCCCTGTGGCCGCAAGGACTGACCGAAATTCCGAAAGAGGAGCCCGTGCCCTCCACGCTCGATTGGGATCTCTGGCTGGGAGTTGCCGACAAACGCCCCTTCACCGCTGGCGGCGCGACCGAACCCGACCGCTGGGGCGGCTATTTCTATCAACCCTTCAACTGGCGGGGCTTCTACGACTTCGGTTGCGGCGCGCTGGGCGACATGGCATGCCATATCTTAGGCGCCCCGAACATGGCGCTGCACCTGTCTAAGCGCCGCATCGTCGGTGTGGAGGCCATTAAGAAGGAAGGCACCAGCTCCTTCATGTTCCCCAAATCCACGGTAATCCGTTACGACTTCGCGGCCTACGGCGACATGCCCGCGCTGAAGGTCTTCTGGTATGACGGTCTGAAGGAATCCCCCAAGATTCCCGGCGTTCCGGAAGGCGAGTGGGTTGGCGATCCGCCCTCCATCGCGCGTCCGGCTGGCGAAGGCCCACAGGGCGGGCGTCGAGGTCAGGGCGGCCCCAATGGCGGACAGCCTGCTGGCTTCGATTTCCATTCTCCCGGCCGGGTCTTCAACTCAGAGCAGTTCCAGGCTCTGCGTGCACCGGGCGCGGAACTCCGCTTCCCGACTCCGAATGGCAGCGTCTTCGTCGGCGACAAAGGCATGCTCACCACAGGCACCTATGGCGAAGTCACCCGCCTGCTGCCAGTGGAAAAAATGCAGGATTATAAGATGCCCGCGCCGCTGCTGACCCGCTCGCCCGGCCACATGCGCGACTTTATCCGTGCGTGCAAGGGAGGCGACCCGGCCTGCTCCAACTTTGAGGTATCCGCGCCATTTGTTGAGTGGATGCTCCTGGGCGTTATCGCGCTCCGCAATGAAGGCAAGTTGGAGTACGATGCGGACAAGATGCGCATCACGAACAATAACGAAGCCAACAAGCTGCTGAAGCCCACGTTCCGCAAGGGCTGGGATTTCCACACGGTTAAGACGTAAGCAGTCGGGGCCAGTAC